>CANKUB010000043.1 GCA_947486575.1 Betaproteobacteria bacterium
CGATATCCGCCGTCGTCAGGTCACGGCCGCGGTGGCGAAACACAATCGGATCAGCGAGACTCCCCATAAGTGGGGAACAATACACAAAGTCCCCCTCAGACGCCAGCGAAATCTTTCAAATGGCTAAAGTCACACGAATATTATTATTATCGCTACTGTGGTTTGACCCCCGCCGCCTTGACGATTGCACCCCAGCGCGCCGTTTCTGTTTTGTGGAAATTTGCGAACGATGCCGACGTGCCGCCGGCCGTGATCATGTACACGCGGCGAAAGTAGTCTTGTGCCTGCGTTGATTTCAGGTAACGGTTGACCGCGCTGTTCCACTGCTGAGCCACATTGTCGGACAGGGTTTTGGGGCCGTAGAAGCCATACCAGATCGACGCTTCAAATCCGCTGATGCCCGCTTCGGCAATCGTCGGAATATCCGGCGCAAAGTCGGCACGTTGCGCGCTGGTAATGGCGAGCGCACGCAGCCGTCCGCTGGCGATATGCGCGAGCAGTGTGCCCGGCGTATTGAAGTGCACCTTGACCTGTCCGCCAATCAAATCGGTGATGGCGGGACCGCCGCCTTTGTACGGCACATGCAGCAGATCGATTTGCGTCATGGTCTTGAACAGTTCCAGTTTCAGATGCGTGGTGCTGCCTACACCTGAAGAAGCTGCTGCGATCTGCCCCGGTTGCGATTTGGCAAGACTGATAAGCTCTTTAACCGTCTTCACCGGCAGGCCCGGATGAACCACCAATAGCGATGGTGAGCTGGTGGCAAGGATAATCGGCTTTAAATCAGCAGTGGGATCAAAGCGCATGTTGCGATACATGCTGGGAATGATGGCGATGGCGGAGCTGGTGCACAGCACCGAGTAACCATCGGGCTCGGCGCGCACGATGATTTCCGTGCCGATCTGCGTGCCCGCGCCGGGCCGGTTGTCGACGATGACCTGTTCTTTCCATGCTTCGGAAAGCCCGCCCGCCACCGCGCGACACACCAGATCAACCGAGCCGCCGGGCGTGTAGGGGTTGACCATGCGCACCGGGCGCGTCGGGAAGCTGCCCTGTGCGAACGCGTAATGGCTGATTAGCAGGGTGCCGAAACATGCCGAGACCGCTATGATCAGCAGTCTTGAATCGTGGTGCATCGAAAGCATGGCTCCTCCGGGTCGTTAATGCGTCTTGTATTGGACGCGCGTTCAGGACGGGAGAGCGTAGCGTATCCCGCACCTATGGTGCAACTCGTTCCAGCCAGGAGCCGGCGCGCTTCTACCGCCCGCGAACAGCTACCGCTTGAGCTCAAGCACGTAGGGCGGGCCAGCGTAACCTGCTGTAACGAACTCGGGTATACGCGCCGTCTGGCTTGAAATATTACGCGGAATGTTGTTGCCAGATGAGGTGATCTCAATCTAGAATGTGTAAAAATAAGCAAAACGATACACATCATGCGCACCAATATTGTGATTGACGACAAGCTCATGAGCAGCACCCTTCGGGCGACCGGTTTGAAGACCAAGCGGGAAGCGGTCGAGCTGGGGCTTCGCACTTTGCTGCGGCTGCAGCAACAAAAGGAAATCAAGCGCTTTCGCGGCAAGCTTAACTGGCAGGGCGACCTTGATGCGATGAGAATCGATAAATGATTTTGGTCGATTCCAGCGTTTGGATCGACTACTTTCGAGGGGGCGCGACGCCGCAGGCGGAAAAACTGGAATCACTGCTTGGTGCTGAGCCGATAGCGACGGGCGATCTTATTTTGACCGAGGTCTTACAAGGCTTTGTCAGTGACCGTGATTTCAATCAGGGCAGGAAACTTTTGACTTCACTGGTGATTGTGGATTTGGGCGGGCAAAACATGGCGATTCAAGCGGCTAAAAATTTTCGTGTATTGCGTTCGCTCGGCATAACCGTGCGCAAGACGATTGATACCGTGATTGCCACGCGCTGCATCGAAAGCGGATTGCAACTGCTGTATAGCGACAGGGACTTTGATCCGTTCGTTGAGCATCTGGGTCTTCGCTCAGCGCTGCGTGAAACCTGACTCGGCTTACCTTTTGCAGAGCAAACCCGACCGGATTGCGGTTACGCGCCTGGCGCTGCTTTTGCATCCAGCACTTCCCAGCGCTCATATTTCTTCGCCAGTTGTTGCTCGATTTCCGCTGCGCGTTTGTTATTGGCTTTGATCGCTTCGGCGCCCTGCTTGTGATATTCGGCGCTGCTCATGCGTGCGGTGAGTGCTTGTTGTTCTTGTTCGAGCGCTTCGAGTTCAGCGGGCAGTGCAGCGAGTTCACGCTGTTCTTTGAAGCTCATTTTTGCTTTGGGCTTGTCGAGTGCGGCAGGTTGGGCTTTGCCTGCTGACGCTGCAACAGCAGTCATGGGGCGCTGCGCTAACCAATCGCTATAGCCGCCGACGTATTCTTTCCACTTGCCATCGCCTTCGGCGACCAGCGTTTGTGTGACGACGTTATCCAGAAATGCACGGTCGTGGCTCACCAGCAGCAAAGTGCCGGTGTAGCCTTGCAGCGTGTCTTCGAGCAGTTCCAGTGATTCGATGTCGAGGTCGTTGGTGGGTTCGTCGAGTACCAGCAGATTGGCGGGCTGTGCGAACAATCGCGCCAGCAGCAGGCGATTGCGTTCGCCGCCGGAGAGCATTTTCACGGGTGCTTGCGCGCGCTGCGGCGGGAACAGAAAGTCGTTGAGGTAACTCATCACGTGCTTGCGGCCCTGCGCTGTTTCCACCCACTCCGAGCCGGGGCTGATGGTTTCCACCAGCGTACGCTCAGGATCAAGTTGCTCGCGCATCTGGTCGAAATAGGCGACCTGGAGATTGGTGCCCAGACGCACTGTGCCCGCATCGGCTTCCAGCGTGCCGAGTATCAGTTTGATGAGTGTGGATTTGCCCGCGCCGTTGGGGCCGATGAAACCAAAGCGGTCGCCGCGCATGATGCGTAGCGATAGTTTGTTGATGACGATGTTGTCATCAAAGCGTTTAGTGACGTCTTCGAGTTCGGCCACCAGTTTGCCGGAGCGTTCACCGGCATCGAGCGCTATTTGCACTTTGCCCAGACGTTCGCGTCGTGCATCGCGCTCAACACGCAGCGATTCGAGTCTGCGCACGCGGCCTTCGTTACGGGTGCGGCGCGCCTGAATGCCCTTGCGTATCCACACTTCTTCCTGCGCCCAGAATTTGTCGAACTTGCGGTTCATCACTTCTTCAGCCGCGAGTTGATCGGACTTGCGCGCTTCATAGGCGGCGAAGTTGCCGGGGTAGGAGCGCAGCAGGCCGCGATCGAGTTCGATAATGCGTGTCGCGACACGATCCAGAAACGCGCGGTCATGGGTGATGATGATGGCCGACTTGACCGGGCCAGCGACGAGCAGGTCTTCCAGCAATGTGATACCGGTGATGTCGAGATGGTTGGTCGGTTCGTCGAGCAATAGCAGATCAGGCTTTTTAGCCATGGCCAGCGCCAGCATCGCACGTTTGCGTTCGCCGCCAGAAGCAGTGGCGGTCGGGCGGCTTTCGTCCAGCCCGAAGCGATGCAGAAATTCTGTCAGCCGTGCTTCGCAAGCCCAACGCTCGCGGTCGTCGTGCAGGTCTTCAAATTGGGCGGCGAGCGCAAGGCTCTCACGCAACGTAGCAGCTTCGGGTGGCGCGGATTCCTGTTCGACGGTGGCGATGCGCAGACCGTCGTCTCCGCCCAATACGCCGCTATCCAGTGCGAGTTGTCCAGCAATGATTTTCAGCAGCGATGATTTTCCGGTGCCATTGCGACCGATGAGTCCGATGCGTTCGTTGGGCTGTACGGTGAGGTTTGCGCGATCCAGCAGCGGGGTCAGGCCGAAAGCGAGTTCGGCGTCTTGCAGAGTCAGCAGGGCCATAGGGGAATGAGGGAAGAGCGGGGGAACGAGATAACGAAAAAGGGCGTTTCCAGCGCAGGTGACAGCGGCTAGCATAACGCGGAGACGCTATTATAACTTATTGTTTTTATTAATGATTGTTACGATGGCATCCAGCGTAAATCCAGTGTAAGCGGGAACGCTGGATTGAGCGCTTCGGGCTGCAGCGCCATCGGGCCGGGGGTATGACCGTGATCCCAGAACCGCGCCATGCGTCGCGCTTCGGCTTCGTTGGCGTTCACCGGAAAGGTGTCGTAGTTGCGGCCGCCCGGATGCGAGACGTGATAAGTGCAGCCGCCGATGGATCGCTTGCTCCACGTATCAACCACATCAAATACCAGCGGCGCCTGCACATCGATAGACGGATGCAATGCCGAGGGCGGATTCCATGCACGGTAGCGCACACCGGCGACGAATTCGCCAGGCACGCCGGTAGGATGCAGCGGCAGCGGGCGGCCATTGCAGGCCACCAGATGGCGCGACTCGGTCAGGCCGTTGACCTTGATTTGCATGCGCTCGACTGACGAATCAACGTAACGCGCGGTGGTGCCCGCGCGCACTTCTTCGCCGAGCACGTTCCACGGTTCCATCGCCTGACGCAGTTCAAGCCGCACGTTTTCGTAGGTGGCGGTGCCGTAGCGCGGGAAGCGGAATTCAATGAACGGCGAGAACCAGCTGAAATCAAACGCGTAACCGGCGCGCTGTAAATCACGCACCACGTCGAGCATGTCGGCAGCGACGAAATGCGGCAGCATGAAGCGGTCGTGCAGTTGCGTGCCCCAGCGGATCAATTTGCCTTCGTAGGGAGTTTTCCAGAAACGCGCGACCAGTGTGCGCAGCAGCAACATTTGCGCGAGACTCATCTGCGGATGCGGCGGCATTTCAAAGGCGCGAAACTCCAGCAGGCCCAGCCGTCCGGTGGCGCTTTCTGGCGAGTAGAGCTTGTCGATGCAGAACTCGGCGCGATGCGTATTGCCCGTCAGATCAACCAGCAGATTTCGCAGCAGCCGGTCCACCAGCCACGGCGTTAGCGATTCTTCGCCGGCCTTTTGTTTGATCGCCATCTGCTGAAAGGCGATCTCGAGTTCGTAGAGATTGTCGTCACGCGCCTCATCGACGCGTGGCGCCTGACTTGTCGGGCCGATGAAGGGGCCCGAAAACAGAAATGACAGCGCAGGATGATTTTGCCAGTAGGTAATCACGCTGCGCAGTAAATCCGGGCGCCGCAGCAGCGGACTGTCGGCTGGTGTGGCGCCGCCGAGCGTGACGTGGTTGCCGCCACCGGTGCCGGTGTGACGGCCATCAAGCATGAATTTCTCGGTGCCCAGCCGCGTCAGACGCGCTTCTTCATAAAGCGCAAAGGTATTTGAACTGAGCGTTGCCCAGTCGGACGCCGGATGAATATTGACTTCAATCACACCAGGATCAGGCGTGACGTTGAGCACGCTCAGTCGCGGGTCCGATACCGGGCCGTAACCCTCGATGCGCACGCGCAGTGCGAGTTTTTCGACCACAGCCTCTATGACGGCAATCAGATTCAAATAGTCTTCGGCGCGTTTGAACGGCGGCAGAAACACGTGCAGGCGCTTGTCGCGCACCTGCATGCACAATGCCGTGCGCACCACTTCGCGCGGTTTCGGCTTTGCTACATGACTGCGTGCGTGGCGTTTTTTTTCCGCAACAGTGTGTGCGTCGTGCAGATTGCCGCGGTCGTCGAAAGGATCGCGTTCGAATTCCGGTTCGATATCTTCCGGCAACCGCTCAGGCAGCGAGGCAAGCGGCAAACGATTGCCCAGCGCCGAGTCACCAAACAGCAGATAGAGTCGTTCGCGCTTGAGCGGCCAAGGTGAGCTTTCCCATTCGGTAGCCGCTGCAGGCTGTGCGGACTCTTCGTGAGCCTTGAGCGGCAGCACGTAACCTGCGGGTGTGGCGGGGCCGCGTTCCAGTGCGCGCCGCAAACGCGAGCGCTCGTCGGCATCTTTAAGCGGCACGGTCAGTGGATCGACATTGACCGGCAGCTTACCTTCGGTCGACAGCAGCAACAAAGGATCTTCGTACGCAGGAATCACCAGCTCGACCGCGATGCCCAGCGCTTCTGCCAGGGCATGTGCGCAACGCCGTGCATCATCGCTGTTGGCGTCGGCGGGCGAATTATCTCTAGCGATACGCTCGGGATTTTTCCACACGGGTTTGCCGTCGCGGCGCCAATGTATACCGATGGCCCAGCGCGGCAGCGGTTCGCCGGGATACCATTTGCCCTGGCCGTAGAAGACCAGCGCGCCCGGTGCGAAACGCGCTTTAAGCCGCCATGCCAACTGTTCAGCCAGCGCCCACTTTTTGGGCGATAGCGCAGTGTAATTCCATTCTTCACCATCCATGTCGTCGATCGAGACGAAAGTCGGCTCGCCACCCTGTGTCAGCCGCACGTCGCCGGCTTGAAGTTCTGTGTCGATTTGTTGGCCGAGGTTGTCGATGTCCTGCCACTGCGCGATGGTGTACGGTTGGGTGACGCGCGGGTCTTCATGAATGCGCGTGACCGACATATTGAATGCAAATTGCGTTTCGCAGGGATCAACCGCGCCAATAATGGCGGCAGCACTGGCCGGCGATGGCGTGCAGGCAAGCGGTATATGGCCTTCACCGGCGAGCAAACCTGAGGTTGGGTCGAGACCCACCCAGCCGGCGCCGGGAATGTAGGCTTCTGCCCACGCATGCAAGTCCTTGAAATCACGCTCAGGTCCGGTTGGGCCATCGAGCGATTTAATGTCCGCAGTGAGTTGAATCAGATAGCCCGACACAAAGCGCGCGGCCAATCCGCAGTGACGCAGCAGTTGCACCAGCAGCCAGCCGCTGTCGCGACACGAGCCACTGTTCAGCGCCAGCGTTTGTTCGCCCGATTGCACGCCAGGCTCCATGCGTACTAAGTATTTGATTTTATTGGATAATTGTTGATTTATTGCGACCAGAAAATCAATCGTATTGTTGCCGTCGCGCCAGTGTTGTTTGCGGAATTCCGCCAGCCACTGCATGAGCAGCGGGCCACGCTCATTGATGGCCAGATAGGGCGTGAGGTCTTTGGCAAGATCATCGCGATACGAAAATGGAAAATGATCGGCGTAACTTTCCATGAAGAAATCAAAGGGATTCACCACCGTCATATCGGCGACGAGATCAACGGTGACTTCAAGCTCGCGCGCTTTTTCGGGGAACACAAAGCGCGCGATGTAGTTGCCGAAAATATCCTGCTGCCAGTTGATGAAGTGCTGTTCCGGCTTGACGTTGAGCGAGTACGACAGGATGGGGGTGCGGCAATGCGGCGCCGGGCGCAGCCTTACCTCATGCGGCGAGAGCGTGACCAGACGATCATAGCGGTAGTGCGTCTGGTGATGCAGGGCGACCTGGATACTCAAAGGATGTCTGCCAAAATCGCGCTGTGCATAACCTAATAAACCAATCGACTAATCGGCATCTGGAACGCCGTCGCCATTCCAGTCGGGATTGGGCAACTGTGCAAATACGCGGCGCAGACCTTCGCCCCACTCGGTGTGGATCATCTTGAAGTAAGCATCCGATTCGTCGATGCGGCGTTGCACGCGCACCTTGAGGCTATTGTTATCGTAGATCACCAGATCGATAGGCAGGCCTACGGAAATATTACTGCGCATGGTGGAGTCAAACGATACCAGCACGCACTTGGCGGCTTCCAGCAAATGGGTATCGCGTTTGACCACGCGGTCGATGACCGGTTTGCCGTATTTGCTTTCGCCGATCTGAAAATAGGGCGTTTCCGGTGTGGCTTCGATAAAATTGCCTTCGGAATAGATATTGAATAAGCGCTGTGGTTCGCCGCGAATCTGCCCGCCGACAATAAACGATGCGCTGGCCTCGATATTATTCTGCAGCAGATAGGGGCCGTCTCGCTTGCGCACTTCACGTAACGCGTTGCCGACGAGATCAGCGACTTCGAACAGGGATGATGCGTTGGCCAGGGTTTTATTGGCATCGCCGCTGCGCGAATTGTGTTCAAGCAGGTTGATGGCGCTCTGCGTGATCGACAAGTTGCCCGAGCTCATGATGACAATCACGCGGTCAGCATCGCGCGTGATCAGGTGCATTTTGCGGAACACGGATACCTGATCAACCCCCGCGTTGGTGCGCGAGTCCGAGGCGAATACCATGCCTGCATCCAGCATTAAAGCGACACAATAGGTCATTCTTAGAAGGCGGCGGAAGAAGTAGGGCACTAAGCTTAGTTTAAAGAAGTGGTTAATACAAGGATGTGACAGGTCAGATATGAATTGTCAGGCCGACACTTGTTTTTGCGAGTACACCGGCACCAGGAAATCGTGGTTGATTTCCGCGGTCAGTTTGGATAATTTTTCGAGGAAGGCCATCAGATACTCATGTAACCCAAGCTCGATGATCTGCTCGGTGCGCCCATAGTGAAGCTGGGCATGCAGTTCGCCTGCCAGCCGCTCGGCTTCAATGGACGAATCATCACACAGGCTTTTGAGAATATCGTAGATGTCGTTCATGCACGCATGCAGTGACCGCGGCACATCCTGGCGCAGTACCAGTAACTCCGTCACCTTGGTTGGTGTGATCAGATCACGATAAACCTTGCGATAGGCGTCGAAAGCGCTGAGCGAGCGCAGCAAGGCGCTCCACTGATAGTAGTCAACCGCTCCGCCGACATCGGCTGCGCTTGGCAGCAGCGTGTGGTACTTGACGTCCAGCAGGCGCGCGGTATTGTCTGCGCGTTCGACAAAGGTTCCCAGGCGAATAAAACTGTAGGCCTCATCGCGCAGCATGGTGCCGAAGGTAATGCCGCGAAACTGATGCGAGCGCAATTTCACCCAGTCAAAAAAGGCGCTCACGCCACTGCCGTGAAGGCGGCCGTAGTCCTGATTGCGCATTTCCAGCCAGGATGTATTGATGTCTTCATACATCTCGGCGGTAATGGCGCCTCGTTCGGTGCGCGCGTTTTCCCGCGCAGCCTGTATGCACGAATATAAACTCGACGAATTGGCAGGCTCCAGCACCATGAAGCGAAGCACGTTATCCGAGCTAATCGGCCCCGGATAGCGTTCATAGTAGGCGCTGGCAAGGCCGTTGATTACCAGCGGCAGTGCCCACGGTTCCGCCCATGTTTGATCTGATTCCTGAACGCGGTAGGGCAGCAGCGACATGCGATACGTCACATCCAGCAGACGCGCGGTATTTTCAGCGCGCTCAATGTGGCGGGACATCCAGTAAAGATTATTGGCGGATCGCGATAGCATGGCGATTAATCTCCGGCCTCAAGTATCCAGGTGTCTTTGGTTCCGCCGCCCTGCGATGAGTTGACCACGAGTGAACCTTCACGCAGCGCCACGCGCGTCAGTCCGCCCGGCACCAATGTGACGGTTTTACCGGATAGCACATAGGGCCGCAAATCGACATGTCGCGGCGCGATGCCTGCATCGCAGTATGTCGGGCAGGTTGAGAGTGCCAGCGTAGGCTGTGCAATGTAGTTCGCCGGGTTATGCAGGATGCGGTCGCGAAAATCGGCGATTTGCCCGGTGGTTGACGCAGGCCCGACCAGCATACCGTATCCCCCCGAACCCTGAACCTCTTTGACGACCAGTTCAGATAGATGGTCAAGAACGTATTTCAGGTCGTCAGCGCGGTCCAGTCGATAGGTTGGAACATTGGCGATGATCGGTTCTTCACCAAGATAAAAGCGAATCATCTCCGGCACGTAAATATAGGTTGATTTGTCATCGGCAACGCCTGTGCCAATGGCGTTGGCCAGGGTCACTTTGCCTGCGCGATACGCCGCGAACAGGCCCGGCACCCCAACGATGGAATCTGCGCGAAATGCCTGGGGATCAAGAAAGTCGTCATCAACCCGGCGGTAAATCACATCCACGCGTTTAGGACCGCGAGTAGTGCGCATATAGACCGCATCATTGGTGACCAATAGGTCTTGACCCTCGACCAGTTCCACGCCCATCTGCTGCGCGAGAAATGCATGTTCGAAGTAGGCGCTGTTGTAGCTGCCGGGTGTGAGCACGACTACCGTCGGATTGGGCGCGCCGGCAGGGGCTACCGCGCGCAGATCGTCCAGCAAAACATCGGTGTAGTGATCTACTGGCGCAACCGGCATGCGCGCGAACAGTTCCGGGAACAGTCGCATCATCATCTTGCGGTTTTCCAGCATATACGACACGCCGGACGGGGTACGCAGATTGTCTTCGAGCACGTAAAATTTATCTTGATCAGTCTTTACGATATCAATGCCCGCAACATGCACATACACATCACCAGGGACATTGAATCCGCGCATTTCCGGACGATAAAGTTTATTGCCGAGCACCTGCTGCTCGGGGATTTTCCCGGCCTTGATGATCTCCTGATCGTGATAAATGTCTTTCAGGAACGCATTCAGCGCACGCACGCGCTGGCACGCACGCGCTGGCACGCACCGTCGGAAATGGTTTTCCATGCCTGTGCACGAATAATGCGCGGAATAATGTCAAAAGGTATTGAGCGTTCGACACCGCCTTCATCACCGTAAACGGCAAAGGTAATGCCAAGCCGGGTAAACAGCGTGTCCGCCTCACGCTGCTTTTGCTTGATGAAATCCAGCGGCTTGTCTTTCAGCCAGGCCGAGTAGGGCAGGTAATGCGAGCGCACCTCAGTGTCGTCGCGATACATCTCGTTGTAGAAAACTGATCCACTCACGGTGTTGCCCCAAGTTTGCGCAGAATAAATACGCTCGTGTAACAGCAGCAATCATTGTGCCAGTGTGCGGAAATTATATCAGGAGTTAATTTAAGTATTTGTTTTATATAATAATTTTAAAAATTAATCGTGATGCGTTTATGGTTGACTTGAATTCAGTCTGCCCATACCACTGCGGTGCAAGGGTGGAGCGCCCCGAAGTGGTGCAACTGCCGCTAGCGCACGAAAGTTGGTGGCAAATTGCGCTGCAACAGCTACGAATTCCAGAAATGCTGCAATGCAAAAAAACATTGCTATAGTGATTTTGCTGCCAAGTAGATTAGGGCGCGACGATGGCACGTAGTTTGCTTCTGGTATGAGGCCATCTTATAGCTGTATCGCCCAAACATTCAGAAATTTTATTCTTTGAAGACCATCTGTCATGCGTAATGATTTTACGATTGTGCGTAGCGTCATTCAGTCGATATAAACAAGGAGCTTGATCATGATCTCCCCCATACCCGCAGGGATAACGCTACGCGCAGCCGTGACGCCGCAATTCGCAGACATTCTCACGCCACCGGCACTGGCGTTCGTGGCCATGTTGCATCGGCAGTTTGAAAGCCGAAGACAGGAATTACTGGCCAAACGCGCCGCACGACAATTGGAATTTGATGCTGGCAAGTTGCCGGATTTTTTGCCGGAAACCCAGGCTATTCGCGATGCGGAGTGGACCATCGCACCGCAACCGGCGGATATGCTCGACCGCCGCGTTGAAATCACCGGCCCGACTGACCGCAAAATGGTGATCAATGCGCTCAATTGCGGCGCATCAACGTTCATGGCCGATTTTGAAGACGCCAATTGCCCAACGTGGGAAAGCATGATCGATGGTCAGCGCAACCTGCGCGACGCCGTGCGCCGTACCATCTCGCTTGAGCAGGGCGCCAAGCAATACCGGCTGCAATACAAAATTGCCGTGCTGATACCGCGCCCGCGTGGCTGGCATCTTGACGAAAAACATGTGCTGATCGACGGCAAACCGGTCTCTGGTGGCATCTTTGATTTCGCGCTGTATTTTTTTCACAATGCCAAAGAATTATTGGCGCGCGGCAGCGGCCCGTATTTTTATCTGCCGAAGATGGAGTCGCATCTCGAAGCGCGACTGTGGAATGATATTTTCAATCTTGCGCAGGATGCGTTCGGCATCCCGCGTGGCACGATCAAAGCGACGGCATTGATCGAAACAGTTGTTGCTGCTTTCGAGATGGACGAATTTCTATGGGAATTACGCGAGCATTCGGCCGGGCTCAATATTGGCCGTTGGGACTATATTTTTTCGTGCATCAAGAAATTTCGCGTCAACAAAAACTTTTGTCTGGCCGACCGCGCACAGGTGACCATGACCGCACCATTCATGCGCGCCTATGCACTGTCGTTGGTCAAGACTTGCCATCGTAGGGGCGCACCCGCGATGGGCGGCATGGCGGCGCAGATTCCGATCAAGGATGATCCCGTGGCAAACGAAGCGGCAATGGAGAAAGTGCGCGCTGACAAATTGCGCGAGGTCACGGATGGCTGTGATGGTACCTGGGTGGCGCATCCGGGGCTAGTACCTATTGCTAAAGCTATTTTTGATGAGCATATGCCAGCGCCCAATCAGTATGGCAAACAACTTCCGGAGGTGAAATTCTCGGCAAAAGATTTGCTCGACTTTCAACCGTCGCAGCCCATCACCGAAGCCGGATTGCGTAACAATATCAGCGTGGGTATTCAGTATATCGGCGCCTGGCTGGCAGGTAATGGCTGCGTGCCCGTATTCAATCTGATGGAAGACGCAGCTACGGCGGAAATCTCACGTTCACAAATCTGGCAATGGATACGCAGCCCGAAGGGTGTGCTCGACGACGGGCGAAAGGTCACCGTTGAATTGTTTCACGAGTCGCTGGCCGCCGAAATACCTAAAATCAAGGCGTATCTGGGTGAGAATGCTTGGGCGGCAGGTAAATATACGGAGGCCGCACAAATGTTTGATCAGATGTGCACGGGGGAATACGTAGAGTTTTTGACTTTGCCGACATACGATTGGCTTACTCGCGACCTGGAGACCTGCAGCGCTGCAATTGCGGCATGATGCGTCCGGCGTAGCACCCGCAATCGGGTGCTACGCTGCTACGACGCCGCTACGTTTATCGCCTCTCGTACCACCGGATAAATGTTATTGTTCCAGCGCCTGCCGCTGAACACGCCGTAATGTCCGGCACCGGCTTCGATATAGTGCGTGAGCATGTACTGCCGCAAGCCGCTGCATAAATCATGTGCAGCCAGTGTTTGGCCCAGCGAGCAGATATCGTCTTTTTCGCCTTCGACAGTCAGCAGTGCTGTGCGTCGAATGGCAGCAGGGTTCACTTTTCTGCCACGCCATTTTAGCTTGCCTCGCGGCAAGGCGTATTCCTGAAATACGAGCTTTACGGTCTCCAGATAAAATTCGGCGGGCAAGTCCGCAACCGCAAAATACTCTTCATAAAAACTGCGGGTGATAGCCGCTTTTTCCATGTCGCCCTTGACCAGATCGCGATAGAACTGGCGAAACGAATGGATATGACGCTTCAGATTCATGTTCGGAAAAGCTGAAATTTGCACGAATCCGGGATAGACCTGTCTCATCGCACCTCTGTGGCGGTAGGGAACCGCATCAATCAGGTTTTTCTCGAACCATCTGACGGATTTAGTCATCGCGAGTTTGTTGACTTCCGTTGGGCTGATGCGGCAGTCAATCGGGCCAGCCATTAAGGTCAGACTCGCAGGCGTTGCATCATGACCATCCTCCGACATAATGGCCACTGCAGCGAGCGCGGGCACGCACGGCTGGCAGATGGCCACCATATGCGCGCCGGGGCCTATCACATCCATAAACGTCATCAGATGTTCGATGTATTCGTCCATGCCAAAGCGTCCGCACAGCACGGGCACGTCGCGCGCGTTGTGCCAGTCTGTAATGTACACGTCGTGATCGGCAAGCATGGTGCGTACCGTTTCCCGCAGCAGGGTCGCAAAATGGCCCGACATGGGTGCAACGAGCAACACTCGCGGCTGGTTAACGGCAATATTTTTTTTGAAATGCAATAGCGTACAAAACGGCGTGGTATACGGAGCCACTTCGCGCACGCCCACTTCTCGTGCGTCGACCTTAACGGCGTCGATGCCGAAATCCCGGCGCACGTGGGTTAAATCGGTAAGCTTCAGAATTTCGCAGGCGGCTGTCAGCTTGCGAGTAGCCCACGTCGTCGCACCTGCGCGTGCACCATCCAGGAGTGGAGAAACGACCTTTGCCGCGGACCTTAGCGGCGACATCAAGTCGGCATTAGACTGATAAGTCTGATAAATCATCGAGTTATCCATGAGGTTGTCAAGGTTCAGGAAGTGGTGATTGCATATACCTACGCAAAATACAGGCCAGCTTTACGAATTGGCACAGTACTTGCGCATGCTTGAGGCGAGGCCCAATTGCGTAAGTGGAGTTGGGTCAGATTCGCATCGATCAGAGGAGATCCGCGCCATGGCCAAAGCCACGCTTAGTATCAGCAGCAAGAATTATTCATCATGGTCATTGCGGGGCTGGTTGCTCGCCAGGTTCGCCAAACTGGATTTTGCAGAGCTGATCATCCCGCCCGGTGATGCCAATGCGCGTAAGGAACTGCTGTTGCTGTCGCCGTCCATACTGGTGCCGTGTCTTACCCACAATGGCATCCGAGTGTGGGATACACTGGCTATCGCCGAATACCTGAATGAACAAAAACCGCTGAGTGGCCTGCTGCCCAAGCAGCGAGAGGCGCGAGCGCGCTGTCGTTCCATATGTGGCGAAATGCACAGCGGATTCAGCAGCCTGCGTTCAGCGCTGCCGATGAATCTCAAAGCGCATTTTCCCGGGCACAAAATCTGGGCGCGTGCAGTAGGCGACATCGACCGCATTGCTGTCATCTGGCGCGAATGTCTGCGCGACTATGGCGGGCCGTATTTGTTCGGGGGCAAACGTTGCATGGCTGATGCCATGTATGCTCCGGTAGTCACGCGATTTCTTACTTACGACGTAAAGCTGGACGCCCGTTGTTCGGCTTACGCCAAAACAATTATGGCCATGCCGGAGTTGCAGGCCTGGATTGCAGACGCCAAACTTGAACATGAAGACATCGACGAACTCGATATGGAGTTCTGATCGATGTCGTGTTTTTGGCTAAGCCCGTAGTGCGGTAACCGTCGACGGCCAAGGCGAAGGCTCCGGTACTGCACACGGCCCCGGCACTTCCACCGTTTCGAAATCAGCCGGGCTTACAATCTCCAGATACTCCATGTCTGGCGAATAATCGAACAGGTAATGCACAATACCCGGGCGCTGATGCACGCAATCGCCCGCGTTGACCAGGGTGTTTTTGTCTTCGTACATGAAGCGCGCCCAGCCCTTAAGCATGATGACAATGTGAAAATCGGCGACATGATAGTGCCAGCCGGTGCCCTTTTCCGGCGCATTTTGGGCGCGAGTCAGTTGGGCGATGACGTTGCCGCCGGTCGCGGAGGCAATGCCCAGATCCCGGTAAGCGAAAAAATCACGCAGTCCAACATTCTTGAACTCCGTATCACCGGGTTTCACATGAGAAAATTTTACGGCAGGTGCGTCTGACATGTTGGCTCTCCTGATGGGGTAATAACTGCCACAAGGCCTAAGCATAAATTGTTCCTGCCAATCAATGCGGGGCCAGCATAGGGTCACAGCTATGCGAAAAAACGGCTGCACCTGCTTTGGGCGGCACGTTGTTCGGGTGCTGAGGCGCGGTGCGGTAAGATACGGCTTTTTCCGGGGCGGGTAGCTTTTCCATGACGTATTGTGTAGCAGCAGTTACGGGTGACGGCATTGTTTTTGCCTCGGATTCGCGTACCAATGCCGGCGTTGACCAGTTGGGTACATTCAGCAAGATGACGGTGATCGAATCGCCGGATGATCGCGTGATTGTGTTGCTGTGCGCCGGCAATCTGGCCTCCACGCAAAGTGTGATCAGCCTGCTGAAGTTGCGCATGAAAGATGAGACCGGGGAGATTGACCCAAAGGGTATTCTCGGCCTGCGCAGTCTCTACGATGTGGCGGCATTGGTAGGCGACACCATGCGCGAGGTAGTAACGCGTGACGGCGCGGCGTTGACGCAGCAGAATATTGATCCTGGCTGCACGTTTCTGCTGGGCGGGCAGATAAAGGGCAAGGCACAAAGATTGTTCCTGATCTATCCACAGGGTAATTTTATTGAATCAAGCCGTGATACCAATTTTTTCCAGATCGGCGAAACCAAGTACGGTAAGCCGATTATTGACCGCGTTGTGCGTTTCGAAACGTCGTTGAAGGACGTGGCCAAGTGTCTGCTTGTGTCGTTCAACTCCACCATGCGCAGTAACCTTTCCGTCGGTCCGCCGATAGATCTGCTGGCCTATGAAAAAGACACGATGCGGGTAACCTTGCGCCAGCGCTTTACTGATAATGACGCGTATTTTTCGGAGATCGGTAAATACTGGTCAGCGGGCTTGCGCCGCATATTTGCCGAAGCGCCCGATGTACCCTGGAACTAAATTAGAAATCAATCCATTGGAACAATTTTCCCGAGAATAACCATGCCCGATTCGGTCGCCGCAAAATCCAAAAAAACGAAGTCGCATCAACGTAAGTCCGTGGCCGACGTCGATTATCACGAAGCCATGCGCCGGGCCAAGGCGATGATTCCCTTCCTCAAGGCGAATGCCGAAGCGCAGGAAAAGACCACACACATGACCGATGCCGTGAAGAACGCGTTTCATGAAAACGGTTTGTTCCGCTACATGCAGCCGAAGTATTGGGGGGGCATGGAGTTGCCGTACGTCTCGATGGTCGATCTAAACGTTACGCTGGGGCAGGGCGACGCTTCGGCGGCGTGGACGTTCACCAATCTCGGCGGTCATCACCGACTGTTGTCGCTATGGCCTATGGAATGCCAGGAGGAAGTCTGGGGCGACGACCCTGATGTGGGCATTGCTTCGGGCATTGCGTATTTTCAGGGACGCGGGCGGCGCGTCGATGGCGGGCTGGAGCTTTCCGGTAAATGGGGGTTTTCGTCAGGTGTCGATGTCAGTGACTGGAATATGCTCGCCTGCGTAGTGTACGACGGCGACAAACCGGTTGATTGGGTGATGAACATGGTGCCGCGCAAGGATTACGAAATCATCGACGACTGGCAGACGCTGGGCATGCGCGGCACTGGCAGCCGCTCAGTGAAGATCGAAAAAGCCTTTGTGCCCGCGCATCGCGTGTGCTCGATGGCGGTGGCCATGCCTGGGCATGAGTTTCCCGGATTGCGGGTTCACAAGAATCCGATTTACAAAATTCCGCTGGCCGGGTTTGGCGGCTACGGTATCGGCGGTTGCATGATTGGTAACGCGCAGGGCGCGCTGGATGAAGTGATTGAACACGTGAAGGCGCGCAGCACCGCCTACACCGGCGCGAAAATGCGCGATTTTCAGTCGGTGCAGTACCGCGTGTCGCTGGCGGCGGGCAAGATCGATGCCGCGCATCAATGGCTGCGGCATGACTGCATAGAGGCCAACGATCTGGTCAATGCGGGCGGTACGTTCGATACACTGACGAAAATCAAATATCGGCGCAATGCTGCGATAGCCTGCAAAATGGTTACCGAGGCGGTGGATCTGTTGCACGAAATGATGGGCGCACACGGTATTTACGACAGCGCGCCACTGCAGCGCCGGTTCCGCGACGCACACGCGGCGGCTGGCCACATCAATTTCAATATGGATACGCAATTGCCGCAGTGGGGACAGGTGGCGCTGGGCGGGGAATATAAAAGCCCTACGTTTTAACGGTAACACTATGTTTTTATTAAGAAAATTATCACTGCCTCTTGTGGGCCTGATGCTGGCGGTGGGTGTGGGACAAGCGCGCTCGGCAGAAAATTATCCGCAACGTCCGGTGCGCATGATTATTCCGTTTCCGCCTGCGGGCGCTGGCGACATTCTCGGGCGCATGTTGTCAGCACGGCTCACTGAAACTTTCGGCCAGCAATTCGTCAACGATAACCGGCCCGGTGGCGGCAATGTCATTGCCTCTGAACTGACGGTGCGCGCCAATCCCGATGGTTACACTTTGTTTATCGCCAGCGCGACGCACGCCATCAATCCTGCAC
This sequence comes from Betaproteobacteria bacterium, assembly GCA_947486575.1. Classification (GTDB taxonomy): domain Bacteria; phylum Pseudomonadota; class Gammaproteobacteria; order Burkholderiales; family SG8-41; genus UBA5216. Next base: position 17,805 of record CANKUB010000043.1, read on the forward strand.
TGCTGAAAAAACTGCCGTACGATTCGATCAAAGACTTTACCTTCATCACGCTGCTGGCGGATTCGCCATTGCTGTGTGTGGCGAACCCCGCGCTGGGTGCGGCCAATCTCAAGGAATTTATTGCCATTGCGAAATCCCGGCCGGGCAAGATCAATTACGCGTCCTCGGGGCCAGGAACCGGCGGGCATCTGGCGGTGGAGTTGATCAAGTTCAATGCGGGCATCGACATGGTTCACGTGCCGTACAAAGGCGCAGGGCCGGCACTGACGGATGTGATCGCCGGGCAATTGCAGTTCATGTGCACCAGTCCGCTGGCGGTGCTGCCGCTCGCCAAAAGCGGACGCCTGCGCGCGATGGCGATGACCAGTGCTAAACGTTCTCGCGCCGCGCCTGAAATTCCCACGGTGGCTGAGCAGGGATTTCCGGGGTATCAGGCGTCGCTGTGGTATCAAATGCTGGCGCCCGCGAATTTGCCCGAGTCGATCGTGAAGCGATTAAACAGCGAAATCAATCGCGTATTGAAGCTGCCGGATTTTGTCGAGCAGTTGGCAATACAAGGTGGCGAGCCACTGGGTGGTACGCCGCAGGAAGCCCGCCGCTACACGCAAGTAGAGATTGAGCGTTGGCTGAATCTGATCAAAAAAACCAGTATCAGCGCGCAGTAACAAGTCAGCCAAGGAGCCTAAATGACCGCCAGCATCATTCTTTACGACCCCACTGCGCCTCGTGCAAAAGTGCCGAGCCAGGTGGAAACCGCCAAGCCCACCCTCGATACGCTCGCGGGCAAGGTGGTCGGTTTTATCGATAACGCCAAGCCGAATTTCAATCACCTTGCTGACGACATCGGTGAGTTGTTGATGAGCAAGTATGGTGTAAAGCAGGTGCTGAAACGCCGCAAACGCGCCGCCTCGGTGCCCGCGCCGGATGCCGTATACAGGGAATTTGTCGAGCAATGCGACTTGGTGATTACCGGGTCGGGGGACTGAGGCTCCTGCACGTCGTGGAGTATCCACGACAGTGTAGAGATGGCCAAACGCGGCAAGGCTGCGGTGACCATTTGCTCGACGGCGTTCAAAACATTGGGCCATGCACAGGCTTCCGCGCTGGGTAAAAAAGATTTGCCCATCGCGGTAATGCCGCATCCGTTCGGACTGCGCAAACGCGACGAAGTGCGTGCCATTGCGGAAAAATGCGCCGATGACATTGCGCAGTTGATGACCAAGACAGGTTCGAAATGACTCAATTGAGTACCCCGGCGACAACCTTTGAAGCGCTCGACGATCTCGACGCGATCAATAAACTTTACCGCGAGCGCCGCTGGAGCGACGGGCTGCCCATCGTGCCACCAACGCAAGAGCGCTTGGCGCGTATGCTGGCGAGTAGCAAACGCAAGCCGGATGAAGTCATCGCCATGCTGCCGCCGGGCTTCGGTGAGGCGACGGTTGAACGCATTGCGATCAACGCGGTGATGGCCGGTTGCGATCCGGAATATTTGCCAGTGCTGATCGCCGCGACGGATGCCGTGGCGCAGGCGCAATTTAATATTCAGGGCATCGAAGCCACCACCAATTCGGCGACGGTGTGGCTGGTGCTGAACGGGCCTATCGTCAAGCAGCTTGAGGTTAACGCCACGTTTAACTGCCTGGGCCAGGGTGCCTGGGCGAATGCAACCCTGGGCCGTGCCATGCGGTTGATCCTGCAAAACATCGGCGGTGCGCTCCCCGGCGATATGGATCGTGCCACACAGGGCCAGCCCGCGAAATACACCTTTTGCTGCGGTGAAAACGAGGCGCAAAGCCCGTGGGAGCCATTGCACGTCGAGCGTGGTTTTTCGCGCGAGACCAGTACCGTGACGGTGGTGGCCGCCGAAGGTACGATGAACATGAACACACATTCCAAGGATGCGTCCGAATTGCTGCGCGTGATCGCGGAGACGCTGGTGCATCCAACCAGCAACGAGTATTGTCATGGCGGTGAGCCGTGGATTGTGTTCGCGCCGGAACATGCGGACATTCTCAAGGCGGGCGGTTTGAGCAAACGCGACGTGAAGCAGCGCTTGTGGGAACTCAGCAAAATGCCCGCAGGCCGCCTGTCCGTAAAGGAGATGTTGCGCGCGCAGGCCTCACGCGCAGATGAATACGGCGACATCAAGCCCGAAACATTACTGACAATTTCACGCTCGCCGGACGACATCTGGTTTATCGTCGCAGGCGGGCCGGGCACACATTCCGTTTATGTGCCGTGCTTCGGCAACTCGCGTGCGGTAACGCGAGAAATAATATAACCATTTGTTTTTAAAGGAATTTCATGATTTTCGGTAAAATGGTTCTGGGAATGATTGTAACGATGGGCGCAATGTTGGCTGCCCCGGCGGGTGCGCAGTACGCGGATTATCCGAATCGCCCGATACGGCTGATTACGCCCGCGCAGCCCGGCGGCACTACAGACATTCTCGCGCGCATGTTTGGCATCAGATTGACCGAAAGTCTCAAGCAGCAAATCGTGGTGGACAATCGTGCCAGCGCGTCTGGCGTGATCGCCGGAGAGTTGACGGCGAAGGCGCTGCCTGACGGCTACACCATCTTCATGGCGTATCACCAGCATACGGTGAATGCCGCGCTGAATCCCAGACTGCCCTACCACGCTGTTAACGACTTCACGCCGATATCGCAACTGACGCGAGCGGGCCTGATCCTGGTGGTCAATCCATCTTCGCCGCCGAAGAATCTCAAAGAATTCATCGACTGGACCAAAAATTTCAAGGGCGCGCTCAACTTTGGTTCGGCGGGTGCAGGCAGCGGCGGCCATCTCGCAGGTGAACTGTATAACCTTGCGATGAAAATCAAGGCGCAGCACATTCCGTACAAAGGTTCCGCGCCATCGCTGATTGATCTGGTGGCCGGTCAATATCACTACAATTTCGTGGGCATGCTTGCGGCGCAGGCGCTGGTTAAAGGTGGCAAGTTGCGAGCGCTGGCAGTGACAGCGCCCAAGCGTGTGCCGTCCTATGGCGACCTGCCTGCCATGAACGAGCAGGTGCCGGGTTTTGAAGTGGTCGGATGGTATGGCGTGATGGCGCCGCCGAATCTGCCGAAACCGCTGGTCGCTAGACTGCATGGCGAATTGGTGAAGGTCGTCAAGTTGAAGGACATCAGCGATCGCATCTATGCAGACGGTGCAGAACCGGTTGGCAGCGAGCCAGAAGCGTTTCGCCAGTATCTGCTGGACGATCTGGCGAAGTGGGCACGGCTGGTCAAAGAAAGCGGCGCGAAGCTGGATTGATTTTGTTGCAATTGTTTTTGGGGAGGCGTGACTATGCGGTTTAAATTCATGTTTGCGTGCGTGCTTGCGTTGGGTCTACCGGTGACGCATGCTCAAACCACTGCCGATGGCACTGTGCGGGAAAAATTTGTGCCGATCACGGTGACGGAGGTTGCTCCGGGTTTGTTTTTTCAATACCACCATCAAGAGTCGAACAATGCCTGGCTGGTCACCGACGACGGCGTGCTGGTGATCGACTCGCGCCAGCACCCGAAACGTGCCGAGGAATTGCTGGCGGCCATCCGGAAAACCACGGATAAGCCGATCCGCTATGTGATCAATACGCATGCGCATGGCGATCATTATTTTGGCAATCCGGTGTTCAAGCGCGAAGGCGCGACGTTCATTGCGCATCGGGATACGCAGCGCATGATGCAGGCGCATCACGGCGCGGAAATGAAGCGGCGCACCGGCTATTTCAAGCAAACGCAGTTTGATCCGGCAGAAGTCAGGCTGGTGTTGCCGGATGTCACGTTCGATTCAAAGCTCACGCTGCATCTCGGCGGACGCACGGTGGAACTGCTGTATCTGGGCGCAGGCCAAAACCCGGGTGACACGCTGGTCTACTTCCCGAAGGAAAAGGTGATTTTCTCCGGCGGGCCCTTCTCGAAAAACAGTTGGGCCAATCCGCAGTTCACGCCGTCACTGGCGAACTGGGTAGACCTGCTGCGCAAGGTTGCGGCCATGGATATCGACCAGTATCTCGGCGGCCACGGCGACATTGGTGCAAAGCAGGATGTGCTCAATGAGGCACAGATGCTGTCAGATTTTGACGCGGGCATGCGCGCCGCTGTGAAAAAAGGCCTGAGCCGTGAGGAGATTTTCAAGAGCGCGCCGTTCGAAAAATACAAGGATGTGCGCAACTACTACCGCATGAACCTGTTTATCAACAGCTACTATCACCTCCTGACGACCGGCAAGCCAGAGGTAGCGCTCCCCGACTAGCCGAGTTGCGAAATTTCAATCGCAGGGAACATTCGATGAAAATCCATAGATATATTGCGACGGCGATGTTGCTTGCCGCTGGCGCTACCCAACTGTCCGGCGCCGCGATGGCGCAATCCTCATCCACGCGACCGATACGCCTGTTGCTCGCCTATCCGCCCGGTGCGGGCAACGATACCAATGCGCGCGCCGTGGCCGCGAAGATGACGGACAACATGAAGCAGCAGGTGATTGTGGACAACCGGCCCGGTGCCAACGGCATCGTTGCGACGACCGTACTGGCGCGCGCAACGCCCGATGGACACACGCTGATGGCGATAGACGTGGCGCACACCGCAAATCCGGCGCTCTACGACAAAATCCCGTATGACACGCTGAAGGATTTCGAATCGATTGGCATGATCGCACGCGTGCCGATGATCCTGCTGGTGCATCCGGCGCAGCCGTTTAAATCCGTCAGGGATCTGGTGACCTACGCCAAAGCCAACGCGGGCAAGCTGAACTACGGTTCCGCAGGTGTGGGCAGCGCAATGTATCTGGTAGCAGAATTGTTTAAGGAGGCCGCCAGTATCGACGTGGTGCAGATCGCCTACAAAGGCGGTGCCCCCGCGCTGATTGAGTTGGCGGGCGGCCAGCTGCCGATGGCGTTTATTTCATTGATAGCGGGCATGCCAATGGTGCAAAACGGTCGCGCGCGTGTGCTCGGCGTAAGCAGCTTGCAGCGCGCGCCCGGCTTTCCTGATCTGCCGACGATTGCCGAATCGGGCGTGCCGGGTTTTGAGTTTTATTTGTGGCAGGGCATCATCGGCCCTGCGGGATTGACCCGCGCGACCGTAACGCGCTTGAACACAGAACTCAATAGCGCGCTGTCCAATGCCGACGTGAAGGAACGCATGATTCAGGCCGGCAATGAATTGATGGGTGGCACGCCGAAGCAGGCCGATGGTTTTATTCGCGACGAGGTGGCACGCTGGAAACGGATCATCAAACCGGAAATGCGCTTGAGTCGGTAATTTGAGGCAAACCTTGACTGCACTTCATCAGCACAATGATTTTTCCAATGTCACCTACGACGAGGCGCTGCGACGCGCGCAGGATCTGATTCCTTTTCTGCGTGAACACGCGCCTGCCGCCGAACGCGCCACACGCATGTTGCCGGAAGTGGAAGCAGCACTGCATCGCAGCGGGTTATTCCGCTACCACCAGCCGAAAGTGTGGGGCGGCATGGAGCTGGATTTCGTCGCCTATGTCGATATCCCCGAAATGCTGGCGCGTGGCGATTGCTCGGTGGGCTGGAACGTGGCCAACCTGAGTTCGCATCATCGCAACGTCGCTCATTTTTGTGAGGCGGCGCAACAGGAAATGTGGGGTGAAAACCGCGATTGTCTGATTGCGTCGGGTATCGCTTTTGCCCAGGGCCGTGGCGTAGCGGTGGCGGGTGGCATCCAGCTCAGCGGTCGCTGGTCGTTCAGTTCCGGTGTGGATGTGGCGCAGTGGAATATGCTTGCGTGCCAATTGCGCGAGGGCGATCAGATCATTGATTATCTTTACTGCATGGTGCCGCGTGCACAGTATGAAATCATCGATGACTGGCAGACGCTGGGCATGCGCGGTACTGGCAGCCGCTCGGTGCAGTGCGAGAACGTATTCGTGCCCACGCATCGCACGCAATCCATGTACGCTTCCAAGCCCGGACACGAATTTCCGGGGCTGCGTATCCATACCAATCCGACATTCAAAGTGCCGGCATCGTCGCTGGGCGGGCATTGCATCGCGGGCGCGATTGTCGGCAATGCGCAGGCTGCAGTGGATGCCACCATTGAGATGGTCAAATCACGCAGCACCAGTTACACCGGCGCCAAAATGCGTGATTTTCAGAGTGTGCAATTGCGCGTGGGCGCGGCGGCGGCCAAGGTGGATGCCGCACGTCTGGTGCTGCGCAATGATTGCCTGCAGGCCGATGCGCTGGTGAAGGCTGGCAAGACGCTTGATCTTGAGGCCAAAGTGCGCAACAAGCGCAATGGCGTGACGGCGGTCAGGTGGTGTGTTGAGGCCGTAGATTCCCTGGTGGAAATGGCGGGCGCCAATGGCATTTACGACAGCGCGCCGTTGCAGCGCATGTTTCGCGATGCCCATGCGGCAGCAGCGCACATCAATTTTAATGTGGATGTGCAGTTGACGCCGTGGGCGCTGGTCAAGTTTGGCGGCGAATTCAAGTCGCCTGTAATGTAGTTCTACACGACTCCAAAAGATGAAACCAATGAAAAGCGAAATTCGTGACGGCATGCAAATCGATTGGGACGCACCGATCACCATGGACGACGGTGTGGTGATGCGCGCCGATGTATTTCGGCCCGTGGGCAATGGCACATGCCCGGCGATCATCAGCTACGGCCCCTATGCCAAAGGCCTGTCTTTTCAGGAGGGCTACAAGAGTCAGTGGACGCGGCTGGAGAAAGCCGTGCCCGAGATGCTCAAGGATTCGTCCAACAAATACCAGAACTGGGAACTGGTCGATCCCGAGAGATGGGTGCCTGATGGTTACGCGGTGGTACGCGTGGATTCACGTGGCGCGGGACGTTCGCCCGGGGTGATTGATAGCTGGTCGGCGCGCGAGGCGCAGGATTTTTATCACTGCATCGAATGGGCAGGCACGCAGCCGTGGAGTAACGGCAAGGTCGGTATCAACGGCATTTCGTATTACGCCATGAACCAATGGCAGGTGGGCGCATTGCAGCCGCCACATCTTGCTGCCATGTGCATTTGGGAAGGTGCCTCCGACTACTATCGTGACTTGAGTCGGCACGGCGGCATCCTGTGCGACTTTTTGAACTCCTGGTACAACCGCCAGGTGCTCACCGTGCAGTACGGCTTGGGCGATCGCGGCTCAAAGAGTGTGGTGACAGGTGAACCGATTGCCGGACCGGATAACTATACCGACGAGCAGCTCAAACAGAACCGCGCCGATGTAGACGGCGAAGCGCTGCGTCGCCCGCTCATCGACGATTACTACCGCAAGCGCATGGTGGATTTTTCGAAGATCACAGTGCCGTTTCTTTCAGCAGGCAACTGGGGTGGGCAGGGTCTGCACCCGCGTGGCAACTTCGAAGGCTATCTGCGTGCCGCGTCGGAGCAGAAGTGGCTGGAGGTGCACGGCGACACGCACTTCACCCATTTCTACAGCCGCTATGGTGAAGGCCTGCAACGAAAATTCTTCGCACATTTTCTGAAAGGCGAAAAATCAGGCTGGGACGATCAGCCCAAGGTGTCGCTCAATGTACGCTGGCCCGGCGAAAAATTCCTGTTGCGTGCGGAAAACGAATGGCCGTTGGCGCGCACGCAGTGGACACCTTTCTACCTGCATCAGGATGATTTGCGTTTGAGTGCGGATAAAAATAGTTCAATAAAAACAATAAGTTACGAAACGTCAGGTGATGGCCTGACGTTTCTGTCAGCGCCCGTGACCAGCGACCTTGAAATCACCGGCCCGGTGGCTGCGAAAATATGGCTGTCTTCCGAAACCGCCGACGCAGATGTGTTCGTGGCGCTGCGTGTGTTTGACCCGGCAGGCAAGGAGGTGGTGTATGTCGGCTCCAACGATCCGCGTACGCCGGTTGGGCTGGGCTGGCTGCGTGCGTCGCAGCGCAAGCTGGATCAGAAAGAGAGCAAGCCGTATCGTCCATGGCACACGCACGATACAGTGCAGCCCCTTGCACCCGGCGTGCCGGTGGAACTCGATGTTGAAATTTGGCCAACCTCGATTGTTGTGCCCGTGGGCTTTCGGCTGGCGTTCACCGTGCGCGGCAAGGACTATGAGTTTGACGGCACTGATGCGGGTGTAGCGCATGCACCCTATCCGATGAAAGGTGTGGGGCCGTTCACGCATACGCTGGATCGGCCCAAATCAATTTTCGGCGGGAAGAATACCTTGCATTTTGCCGACGGGAAAATGCCGTATGTGTTGTTGCCAGTGGTACCGGGACGATAGCCGCAGCAATCCCGACGTTTGCGTTTTGAAGCGCCGGGGAAGCGGGGAGGCTACTCCGCCCGCGCGCCGGATTCCTTCACCGCTTTGGCAAACCGCTGTACTTCACTGCGAATGTGTCGCCCGAACTGTTCGGGATTGCCCACCGCCGAATCAAAGCCATGCGCCACTACACGCGCGGCGATGTCGGGTTCTTTCATGGTGCGTTCGATGGTGGTGTGGAGTTTTTGCACTCGGTCTTTGGGCGTGCCCGTAGGCGCGACGATGCCGACCCAGTTGCTCAGCACGAAATCCTTGTAGCCCTGCTCTGGCAAGGTGGCGATGTCCGGTAATTGCGGATGGCGTTTTTCGGCCATGGTGCCGATTACCCGCACGCGTCCTGCCTTGGCGGCTGGCGCGATATCGGTAACGGCGTTGATCATCATTTGTACCTGGCCCGCCATCAGATCGACAGCCGCCGGGCCGCCACCTTTATAGGGCACGTGAATTGCAGCGAAGCCCACCGCACGGCTTAACATCTCGCCGGATAAATGGCTGATGGTGCCGATACCGCCGCTGGAAAATCGTATGGGTTGTGTTTTGGATACCGCCACCAGATCGGCTACGCCGCGCGCATTCACGCCGGGGTGTATGGCGACGATCAGTGGAGAAGTCGCCAGTAGAATGACTGGCGTGAGATCGCGCTCCAGGTTGTAGCCAAGTCTGGCGTAGAGCGATTGCGAGATGGCCTGGGCGGTGCTGATGTTCAGCAGCGTGTGACCGTCGGGACTGGCCTTGGCCACCAGCTCGCTGCCGAGATTGCCGCCCGCACCAGGACGGTTATCAACGATCACCTGTACGCCAAATACATCACTCATGCGCTGGCTGAGAATACGCGCGATGGCGTCATTGACGCCGCCCGGTGGAAACGCGACGACATAGCGTATGGGGCGTGTCGGAAATTCGGCGGCATGGGTCAGCGTGCAAGGCAGCACGGCAAGGCTCAACAGACGAAGAAGCATGGTCAATCGCATGGTGGGTGTGGGTGTGTTTTCAAGGGTTGGGGATGCAAAATGCCTTTACGTGGCAAGGCGACTACTCGGGCTGTATACCCGCCCGCTTGGCGATATCGGCCAGCTTGAGCAATTCCTGTTGAAACAGGGCAGCAAAGGCTGGGGGCGAACTGCCGACGATCTCGGCGCCTTCAGCGGCGAGCCGCATTTTCAATTCAGGCCGGGCCAGCGCTTTTACGACAGCACCATGCAGTGTATTGATCACAACCTCTGGCGTGGCGGCGGGCGCGAAGAAGCCGTGCCACTGTAGCGCCTCGTAGTTGCGCACACCCTGTTCCTGCATGGTGGGAATATTCGCGAATACCGGCGAACGCGTGCGGCTCGATACCGCGAGCACGCGCAGCTTGCCACTCGCCGCGTGCGTCTGCACCAGCGGCGGCACCAGAAAGGCCATCTGTGTCTCGCCGGAAATCACCGAGGTCAACGCGGCGGCAGCGCCTCGATAAGGCACGTGGCGCGTGTCAATGCCGGCACTGGCATTAAGCAGTTCCATCGTGAAATGCCCGCTGGCGCCGATGCCGGAGGAACTGTAGGTGAGAGACCCTGGTTTGGCTTTAGCCAACGCGATCAGGTCTTTCACATTCCTGACTGGCAAAGACGGATGTACCGCAAGCACCAGGGGAATGGAAATGCTCATGGATACCGGGCGCAAATCACGTTGCGCATCGAACCGGAGGTTTTTTGTGAGCACTTTGCTCACCACGATTTGCGAGGCGGTATACAGCAGGGTGTAACCGTCTGGAGCGGCTTTGGCGACAAACTCCGCGCCGATATTGCCGCCCGCGCCGCTGCGGTTGTCGATGACGATAGCCTTGTCAAACTGACGGCTCATGTCCTGTGCGATGGCGCGCGCAAACAGATCGGCGCCGCCACCGGGCGGATAGGGGACCACCAGTGCGATGTTTTTGAGTGGATAGCCCTGGGCGCAGGCGTACGGAGCTATCCCCGCCATGGCTGCTGCCAAGGACAAGGATAGGGACAGCGCAATCCGGGTACGGTCTATACAGGGTGTTGCCACTGCCATGTTATCTCCAAAGGACCTGCTCAATGACGCGCAGCGGCCGAGGCTATCAACCGTCGCGATCCAGCACCTTCTGTATCTCCGCAGCGGATACCTTGATCTCCACGCCTGCCCGCTCTTTTTGCAGCATCAGGAACGAGCGTGAATCCAGATTACCCCAGCCGCGATTCAACGCTTCGGTCATTTCGGCGTGGGTGATGTTGGCGATTTTCATCGGCACGCCGATTTCGCGGGCCAGTTCGGTGGCGAGGGTGACGTCCTTGTGTGCGAGTTTCAATGCAAAATCGGGCGGATCGAATTTGTGCTGCATGAACTGATTGCCCATGCGATCAAATGTGCGCACGCGACCCAGCGCGCACTGGCGCAGCGCTGCCCATAACGCCACCGGTTCAACGCCCGCTTTAACGCCCATGGTCATCAGCTCGGAGATGGCCGCCTGCACTGCGTAGCCTGCGCAATTGTGTACCAGCTTGGCCACCGTGCCGTCGCCGCTGTTGCCAATGTAAAAAATCTGATCGCCAATCGCTTCAATCACCTTGCGGTATTTCTCGAACACGGCCTTGTCGCCGCCGATCAGCAGCGCCATCTTGCCCGATTGCGCGCCCTTGGGGCCGCCGCTCACTGGCGCGTCGAGCATGTGGATGCCCTTTTCCTTGAATTTGGCGTGCAGTTCGCGTACGACAGTGACCGAGTTGGTCGACAGGTCAAACCACACCGTGCCCGGCTTCATATTGGCCAGCAGGCCGTCGGCGCGCAGTGCAACGTCCTGTACCTCTTTCGGGCCGGGTAGTGACGTCATGATGACTTCGTTGTTTTGCGCGATGTCCTTGACCGAGTCTGCCCATTGCGCACCCACTTCGATGTGACGTTTTGACAGCTCACGATTGAGGTCGTGAACGGATACTTCAAATTCTGCCTTGCACAGGTTGTAGGCCATGTGCCCGCCCATGGTGCCGATACCGATGAATCCGACTTTCATGCCTATCTCCAGTAAAATTAAAAACCACACTCACCGCAAAGGTGCAAACACGCAAAGCATTTCCGCAAAGAAACACAACAAATCAAAGGCGTACTTTGCGTCGCTGCGATTGTTGTCGAATGCTGGAATTTTAGCATTCAATGTATACGTGCAAATTCGTGGTTGCGGCGGTTCATCAAGTGGTCTATCGTCATGCAATGCAAAACGCAGACAAACTGACGTACTGGCCGCTGGTGCTTTGCGCATCCGCCATTCTCATGATCACCATGGGCGCACGTCAGTCGCTGGGTCTGTTTGTGTCACCGCTCAACACATCGACGGGCCTGGGCATTGTCACCATCAGTTTTGCGCTGGCTGTCGGGCAATTTGTATGGGGCGCGGCGCAGCCGATTTTCGGTGCGCTGCTCGATCGCGCGGGTACGGTGCGCATTATTGTGACCGGCGCGCTGATGATGGCGTGCGGGCTGGCAGCAACGCCGTTCATGTCTAGCGGCATTGGGCTGGTACTGATGCTGGGTATTTTGACGGCGGCTGGTGCGGGCGCAGGCAGCTTTTCGATCTTGATCGGTTCGGCTGCGCAGCGCTTGCCAGTCGAGAAACGCGCGTTTGCTTCGGGCTTCATCAACGCGGGCGGCTCGTTCGGGCAATTTGTGTTTGCGCCGCTGTCGCAGGCCATTATCGCGGCATTCGGCTGGGTGGCAGCGATGTGGACGCTGGCAGTAGCGTGTCTCGCCACCATACCGCTGGCGTTCAAGCTCGGCAATAAACCGCCTGCCGCGCCTGTTGCGGGCGCGCCTGCGGAAATCACGCTCAAGGCGCAAATCCGCGTGGCGTTTCAGGATCGCAGCTATTGGTGTTTGCACGCGGGATTTTTCACCTGCGGTTTTCATATTGCTTTTCTGGTGACGCACTTGCCTGGCGAGGTGGGCTTGTGTGGTTTGCCCGCAAGTGTGTCGGCGGCTTCACTGGCGATTATCGGCGTTGCCAATATTGTTGGCAGTTTAACCGTGGGTTGGCTGGCGCAAATGCAGCGCATGAAGATGCTGCTGTTTTGGGTGTATGGCGCACGTGCGGTGGCGGTAGCGTGTTTTCTCGCAGCACCTAAAACCGCGATGACGTTCTACATTTTCGGTGCAGTGTTGGGTGTGACCTGGCTTGCCACCGTACCGCCGACAGCGGGCCTCGTCGGCAAACTGTTTGGCGCGCGTTATCTGGCGACACTGTTTGGCTTGACGTTACTGTCGCACCAGATCGGCGGCTTCTTCGGTGCGTGGCTGGGCGGCGTTGCTGTGGACAGTACCGGCAATTATCAATGGATGTGGTACGCCGATATCGCGCTGGCAAGTCTGGCGGCGCTGGTGAATTTGCCGATCCGTGAAGCGTATCCGAAAGCGGTTGCGACTTCTGCGTAGTGATATATTGTAACTTATTGTTTTTATTGATATTTTTAATGCAGAGTACATTATGCCCCTACGCTTTCCAAAACACCTGAACGTCGACGAATTCGCAACCATTAATCGCCGCCACCTGCTACGGGGGTTGGGTGCATCGGCGCTGCTCACTGTAACCGGCGGATTGTTTTCGCGCTCCGTGTGGAGCCAGCCGGTATTCACGGGCAATCCATTTACGCTCGGCGTGTCGTCGGGCGACCCCGCGCCCGATGGCTTTGTGATCTGGACAAAACTCGCGCCCAAGCCGCTGGAGCGCGGCGCGGGCATGCCCATGCAGCCGGTTGAGGTCGACTGGGCAGTGGCGGGCGATGAAGGTATGAAGCAGGTGGTGCAAAAGGGCAAGGCCATAGCCCATCCTGAACTGGGGCACTCGGTGCATGTCGAGGTGGCGGGCCTTGAACCGCTACGTGATTATTTTTATCAATTCACGGTGGCTGGCGAAAAAAGTCGCGTGGGCCGTTCACGCACCTTTCCACGTGCAGGCGCGCCGCTGGCGCAATTGCGCTTTGGCGTGGCGGGTTGTCAGCGTTACGAGGCGGGGTTCTACACGGCCTACCGGCGTATTGCTGAAGAACGCTTTGACTTTGTTTACCACTACGGCGACTACATCTACGAATATCGTACTGTACAGCCCGGCGCGTTGCCGTATCCGGTGGTGCGCGTGATGCCCGGCGAGCCTGGTGAGTGCTTCACGCTGGAAGACTATCGGCATCGTTACAGCCTGCATCAGCTGGATGCCGATTTGCAGGCGGCGCATGCGTCTGCCCCGTTCATCATGAGTTTTGATGATCATGAGGTGGCCAACAACTGGGCGGGCGATGTGCCCGATAAACCGGCGTCGCGCGAGGCGTTTTTGCTGCGGCGTGCAGCGGCGTTTCAGACCTGGTACGAACACATGCCGCTGCGCCGTGCGCAAATACCCAGCGGACCAGACATACAGGGCTACCGGCGGCTGCTGGTGGGTGATCTGCTGTCGGTTAACGTGCTCGATACCCGGCAATACCGCTCGGATCAACCGTGTGGCGACGGCATTAAAGCCAATTGCGCCGAAGCGCTGGAGCCGAACCGCACCATGCTCGGCGATAAGCAGGAGCGCTGGCTGTACGACGGCTTTCGCACACCCTCGCGGTGGAACCTGCTGGCGCAGCAGGTGCCCATCATGCGCGCGGATCGCAATCCTGATCTGGCCATTTTTGCGCCCAGCATGGACAAATGGGATGGTGCGGTGGCCGCTCGCGACCGCTTGTTCGCCGCTGTGGAGCAATCAAAATTGCCTAATCTTGTCGTCACCGATGGCGACGTGCATTTCAACTGTGCCGGGGAACTCAAGAAAAACTTTGCCGATGAGAAGTCGGTCACGCTGGGTGTGGAATTCGTCGCGACTTCAATTTCGTCGCTGGGCGACGGCTACGATACCAACAATCGTCACAAAGCTCTGATGCAGCAGGATCCGCACATCAAGTTTTACAACGCCCAGCGCGGCTACGTGCGCTACGTGGTGACGCCAGAGCGCTGGCAGACGGATTTTCAGGTGCTCGACAAGGTATCAGTGCCAGATGGTCGCATGACGACACGCAGGCGTTTTGTGGTTGAAAGCGGCAACAGCAAGCTGCTGGATGGCTGAACGTCCAGCGCATTCAACGCGCCAGGCCAGTTGCTCCCGGCGGCACGTCGTAGAAAGCGAGTGTCATCGACGTAGCCGTGTAAGAGCCCATCAGCACAATCACGTCGGTGATGCCGACATGGCCCAGGGCTTCAACCGCGCGGTCATATAAGCCTTTGGACACCCAGCGAGAATTGGCGAGACACGTTGCCATTTCGTAAATAACCTGCTCGCGCTTGTCGTCGAAAGAAGTGGTAAGTCCTGACAGGATGGCCTCAACGTTGTCGTGCGGCAGCCCTGCTGCCTTGGCCGCTCGCTCGTGCGCGCTGGTGGGATAGGCCGAGCGCCATCGGCTGGTGATGATGCAGACGGCGATTTCGCGCTCGCGTTCGCTGAGTGAAAAGCCCGTGCGCAAATGGCGACCGAGCGCCCCGATGACCTTCGCCAGTTTGGGATTATGCACATAGATTTTGTTGGGGCCCGGCAGCCGGCCCCGTGTTTCGATCAGCGAGCGGTAGCCTTCCTGCTGCTCCGGCGTCATCTGATCGTAGGGAATCTCAGTGTAGCGTCCCAGGGTGGGTGTGCCGGTCATGGTGTGTCTCTTGCGCTGACTCAGGTCAATTTCGCGTTACTTTTCCTTGGCCAAGTGCCGTGGAAATTCGAGAACACCGAGCACGCGGACTACCATCATGCGCCGTTTGCATACCGGACAAATCGCACTCGAGTGTCTTGAGGTCGTCGTTTTAAGCCCATGCCGCTCGCCACGAACCGGGCGGCGGCTGCCATCACATAGTATTTTCATCAGCCTTGCCTGATTTCAGGCTTTCCAGTGCAGTATTTAAGTGGTGATAGTACAGCAGCAGGCGCAATCAGGCCAATCCTGTGCGTCGATCGGGGGCTTATTGCCGTAACCGGCAAAGACCGCAACATGCAGAGGGACATCATCAGGGAACTGTCGTATATTCAAAAGCATGTATTTACCGATACTGCGGGAATTGTCCATGCGGATGCGCCTACGTTTTTGTTGCAGTTTTTTCCTCGTCAGCGTGCTGGCGGTTGCGGTTAACGCCCAGCCGTGGCCCACCAAGCCGGTGCGGCTGATTTCACCGTTTGCGCCCGGCGGCCCCACCGATCTGCTGGGCAGGCCGGTGGGGGCCAAGCTGCAAGAGGCCTTCGGGCAACCTTTTGTCATCGACTACAAGGCCGGGGCCAGCGGCAACATCGGTGCAGATCATGTCGCCAAATCGCCGGCGGATGGCTACACCTTCCTGCTCATCACCGGTTCATTTACCACGGCGCCCAGCGCGCAGCAATCATTGCCATACGATACGTTGAAGGATTTTATCGGCGTCAGTCCGCTGGCCCGGGGCCATTCACTGCTGGTGGTGAACCCCAGAATTCCGGCGCGTGATCTGAAGGCGCTGGTGGCGCTGGCCAAAGCACAGCCGGGCAAATTGAGCTATGCGTCATCGGGCGCGGGCGGCATCGTTCATCTCGGCATGGAGCAGTTCAAGCTGGCTGCCGGCATCAATATGCTGCACGTGCCGTACAAAGGGGTTGGCCCGGCGCTGCAGGATGTGATTGGCGGCTATGTCGATTTGATGTTCATTGGCGCGTCACCATCCATTGCGCAGATCAAGGCCGGCAAGGTGCGCGCGCTTGCGGTGGCCAGCCCTCAACGTTCAGCGGCGTTTCCGGATACGCCGACCGTCGCCGAACTCGGCTATCCCAACTTCGAGATCAGCTCCAACTACGGCGTACTCGCCGCCGCTGCCGTGCCCCGCGCCATCATCAGTCGTATGAACGCCGCGCTGGAAAAGGCGCTGTCGCATCCTGACATCAAAAAGGCCTACGCCGGGTTCGGCGTTGACCCGTGGTGGGATACGCCCGAACGCTTTACGGCGTGGATAGCCGAGGACGTTGCCCGCTGGGCGCGCGTGGCCAAGGCGATCAATTACCAGCCGAGTTACTGAGCGGGTTTTATCGGCTGGTGACGTCTAACGACTGGCGAGAATACTGTAACTATCTGTTTTTATTATCTTATTTAACATTTGGCTATTCGATGCATGGGGTCACATCACCAGGGCAATTGCATCAAAATCCGGTAGCTGAACGGCTATGATAAGGGGCTTGTACTTTTTGCATAGGCTGTGTAGTTTCCTGTCTTTTTGGAGTCAATATGGCGACAGGAACGTCGGTGA
>CANKUB010000044.1 GCA_947486575.1 Betaproteobacteria bacterium
CGTGACAATCGTGGGAATCGCGATACGTCGCATCGCAACGGCCAGCGCAATATCGTCCGTGACGACGACTTCGGCAATCGCATTCCACCCGTAAAACAGCCGCACGGCATACGCGCACGCATCGCTGCCGGTGATATTGACGAAGCGCTTGATGCCATCGGCAACCGCATGCCGCCGCTACCCAAAAATCAGCGCAATATTGATACAGAAGACGAATTCAATTTCAATATCGCAGCGCCTGCGCCGCAGCTATTATCTGATGATGCAGATGCGCAGCAGCCGGATTCCAACGCCGGGCAAATGTTCCCGTCGTCTGCCGGTTTCAACAATAGTGCGGTGCGGCCCCGTCGCGGAAACAGCGGCAATAGTGGCAGGGGTAGCAGGAGCGGAGCGGGTGGTGCGGGCCGCAGCGGGCGCAATGGGCGCGGTACCGGCAATCGCGAAGGCAATCGTGGTGAGCGTGGCGCCGGCATGGGCGTTGAAGGCGCAGACCGCAATGGTAATAATGGCAATGGCAACAACAGCAACGCGCGTAATCGCGGCAACAATAAGCGTCGTCGCGGACAACCGCAGCGCTCACCGCAAGGTCAGCCCCAGCAGCGGCAGCCAGGCCAACCGCAGCGGCAAGGACAAGGGCAGGGCGCAGGAGGACAGCCGCAACGTCAGCAGCGGCGCGGCAATGTGGCGGGCGGCAGTGGCAGGCGGCAGGAGCGGCCGCAGTAACGTTAGACGCAGTTACGTTAAATTACGTTACCCGCTTTTTTTCTCGCCACCCAGCGCTTCAACCAGATCGGCCAGCATTGCCGCCAACTCGCCGGTCATCAGTGCGAATTCGATGTCGAATTGTTCTTCGGCATCTTCGGCCTGATCCTGCGTTTCGTCTTTTAGGATATCGAGAAACGCCACGCGCTTAATCTGCAATTGATCAGTCAACACAAATGACAGGCGGTTTTTCCATGTCATGCCAAGCCGCGTAGCCGTTTTACCGCCCGCGATATGGTCACGGATTTCCTTGCCTTCAAGCGGATGATTGACATACCGCACCGTGGCACGACTGTCGCCTGAGGCTTTCAACTCCAGGTCTTGATCAATGGTAAACGGCGCAGGCACTTTGCCGGAGCTCAGCCATAAGGTCATCTGTGCCGAAGGCGATTGCTGGCATTCCAGGCGCTTGGGCTCAAGCTCAATATCCGCGCCGAGCAGGGATTCCAGCAACTCGTCGGCCTTTTTATCGGCAGCGGTGTCGATCACCAGCCAGTGGTTCACCGGATCGATCCACGTGCCCATAGTACGGCGGCGGCTCAGCGCTTTGGGCATCAGTTCTTCGAGCACGCGTTCGCGGATGTCGCGCATCTGTTTGCGGCCTACCGGATGTTCCTGTTTTTCCGCGAGTTTTTCAGCACGCTCTTTGGCGACCTGGGTAACGATCGAACCGGGCAGCAATTTTTGATTGACGCCAAAGCTGATCAGCCACTGTCGTTGGAGGCTGTGCAGAAAACGATCTCCACTGCGCGGCGCGACCCAGCCGCGTGACTCCATTTCAAAGCTGCCGCAGGGTTGCAGCGCGTTGTCTTTGAGCTTGGCTTCGAGATCATCCGCCTTGATTTTGCTGTCGGCGAGGCGGTAAACGAGCAGATTTTTAAACCACATGGTTGCAGGGGCGTCGCGCCAAAAAAGCCTGGATTATACCGGCACGGAACCTTGGGAATGCGTTAATCTTTTGGCTCTTACATCGCCGGGAGTTTTTGTGTCCAATTCTACAAACCAGGATGAAATCGATTTAAGCCCTGAGGCAATCCTTGCGCGTGCCACCGCCGCGCGCGGTGATATTTTCCCGGAGTGGAAAACCGTGGTGTATGCGTCGCCGAAAACGTATCACCTGATTAACCAGACGGTCAGTTATCTGCATCAATATCACGGGCAGCAGACAGTGGCAGGGCAACTGTCGGTGCAGATGCGCGAATTGATTTCGATACCGGCGTTGTGCGCAAAGGGCGATTTACGCCACGCGCCGAATCACATACGCCGCATGTATCGTGAAGGTTTGACCAACAAAGCGTTGTTCGAGGGCGCAGCAGCGTTTGCCTCGGTGGTGGGCTGGTCGAGCTTAACGGTGGTGTCGCTGGCGATTGAACAAGCCAACAGTGCGGATTATCCGTATGGAAAATTGCCGCCGGGCGGCGAGCCGAAGGCACTCAAACCGTTTCCAGAAATGCAATTGGGCCGTGTGCGCAACAACGCTGGCAACGACAGCCTTGCCGCCACGGAAGAATGGCGCTATGCCGCAACCATAGACGCAGAACTTGCTCAGCGCGCGTCAGCGTTTGTGGATCACTGCACGGCAATCGACGATGCGCAAGACGCCATACTCGGCCCCGGCGCGCGCGCACTGATTGTGGTTGCCGCGCTGTGTACGCGCGGCGAAGTACAACTCGCTGCTGAACAAATACGGCGCGCCTACGATTACGGCATGACGCGGCGGCAGGTGCTGGATGCGATTTGCTGCGTGGCGCCGATGAGCGGCATGGTGTCAGCGACCTTGGGGTTGCGCGCAATGCGGCTGGCGGATGGGCATTGAAAGGGCGCGTCTACGCATTCATTAACTGCCGCGCAGCATCTATCGTCTCGCTCGCCGTCAAGCCTGCCGGTCCTGCGCACGCTGACACGCACGCATCAGCCGCCGCACCATGCAGCCACACGGCGCTGTGCAGCGCCTGTTGCGCATCAAAACCTTGCGCCAGCAATGCTGCAATAATGCCGGTCAACACGTCGCCCATACCTGCGCTTGCCATGCCCGGATTGCCGCTGACGTTGATGCGCCACGTTTGCTGCGGTGAGGTGCATACGCTGCCTGCGCCTTTGAGCACGACGTGGGCGTTGAATTGTTCCGCCAGTTCGGTTGCGGCGGCGACACGATTGGCTTGTACGTCGCGTGTGCTGCACGCTAAGAGTCGCGCGGCTTCGGCGGGATGAGGCGTTAATACCTTAACTGTAAATATTTGTTTTAAAAGGGTTTTTAGTTTTTCAACAGTAGCGATTAAATTCAATGCATCGGCATCGATGACCAGCGGTAACTTGCATTCCAGTGCGCATTGCACATAAAACGTTGCATCAGGGGCCTGGCCCAAACCGGGACCGATGGCGAGGCAACTTAAGTTATCGAGCTTCAATACGTCACAGGCAGTGCGCAGCATCAACTCTGGCTGCGCCGCATCGAGCAGTGGCGCATCGTGCGCGAGCAAACCGACGTAGACGCGCCCCGCACCAAGCTTCAGTGCGGCGCGTCCTGCGAGCAAGGCAGCGCCCACCATGCCGCTGTCGCCGCCGATGATGCCCACACTGCCGTGGCTGCCTTTGTGCGTATTGCGCAGGCGCGGTGCAAGCAACGAGGCTGCGGCCAGCACCTGGCCCGGTGCGATTTCGCTATTATTGTTGAGCGCCAGATCATCGACGACAATTTCGCCGCAGCGATCCGGCCCGTCGAGCGTCAACAAACCGGGTTTTGCGCCTATAAAGGTGATGGTGTGCGTAGCGCGTACGCAGCAGCCATGGATGCTGCCGGTGTCTGCATTCAGGCCGCTGGGGATGTCAATGGCGAGCACGGGTGCATTGCAGTCGTTAATGGCGGCAATCCACTGGGCGTAGCGGCCTTCAAGGTCGCGTGTGAGGCCGATGCCAAACAAGCCGTCCACTACAAGCCCGCAGTTACGCGTGTCTGGCACGTTGTCAATGGTTGTGCCACCGGCAGCCAGCCAGCGGGCGTGCGCCTGGGCCGCGTCCGGCGGAAGTTTTGCCACGTCGCCTGCGAAAACCACATTGACCGCAAAGAACCATTGCTTGAGATAGCGCGCAACCACAAACGCATCACCGCCGTTGTTGCCGGGGCCGGCGAAAATCAGAATGGGTTTGCCATTGGTAGCGGCAAGCTCGCGCGCCAGTTGCGCAGCCGCCAACCCGGCGCGCTCCATCAGTGGCGCGTCGTTGTGGTGCGCTTCAATGCGACGGATGTCGGCAGTCAAATACAGCGGCGTAGCGTGGCGGATTTTAGTTGGCATGATGCGCCCCAGTTTAGCGGAAAATTTTGCAGAGGCGGTGGTAAAATATGGTTTTACAGAGTCTGTATACTGATGATTCTGCGTCTCCGGGGCCGCCGCGCCCTCTCTGATTTTCGCCTCGCAAAACTCCTGCAATCGCTACCGGCTTCGTTTGCCGCGCTGACATTGCGTGCTGAGTTCTGGCACTTTGTTGAGACTTCGCGCACGCTGGATGCGGCTGAACAGCTGCGGCTGGAACGTATTCTCACCTATGGTACGGATGAACCCGCCGCTCACGTTGATTCAGCGCAAGGTGATTTGGTATTGGTGACACCACGACCGGGAACGATTTCGCCGTGGTCGTCCAAAGCGACGGATATCGCAAAGCATTGCGGTCTGGAAGCTGTGCTGCGCATTGAGCGCGGCACAGCATTTTGGGTCAGCGGCATGCCACTGGCGAAAACGCGTGTGGCCTTGACACCCCTGCTGCACGATCGCATGACTGAAGTGGTGTTCACGGCGATGGAAGACGCCGATAAACTGTTCCAGCGTTTCCAGCCGAAACCGCTGGATACAGTAGACATTCTTGGTGGTGGCGTACCGGCACTGGCAAGCGCTAACCGCGCAATGGGATTGGCATTGTCTGACGATGAAATTGCCTATCTGGTTGAGAACTTCACACGCATGCGGCGCAATCCAACGGATGTTGAGTTGATGATGTTCGCGCAAGCCAACTCAGAGCACTGCCGCCACAAGATATTCAACGCGGATTGGGTGATCGATGGCGAAACGAAAGACATTTCGCTTTTCGGCATGATACGCACCACCCACGCGAAGCATCCCGAAGGCACGGTGGTGGCGTATTCGGATAACTCGTCGATCATTGAAGGCGCGCGGGTTGAGCGGTTTTTCCCTGCGGAAAATGGCCAGTATCAATTTTGCGAAGACGATACGCATATCCTGATGAAAGTGGAAACCCACAATCATCCGACGGCGATTGCGCCGTATCCGGGTGCGGCCACCGGTTCCGGCGGTGAGATACGCGACGAGGGTGCCACTGGGCGTGGCTCCAAACCCAAGGCAGGGCTGACGGGGTTCTCGGTATCCAATTTGCGCATACCGAGTGCCATTCAGCCGTGGGAGCGTGATTCCGATTCTGCTTCCTATGGCAAACCAGGACGCATTGCGTCGGCGCTGCAGATCATGCTCGAAGGCCCGATAGGCGGTGCGGCGTTCAACAATGAATTCGGTCGCCCAAATCTCACCGGCTACTTTCGCACCTACGAGCAAAAGGTTGCAGGAGAAATGCGCGGCTATCACAAGCCGATCATGATCGCCGGGGGTGTGGGCAACATTGCCGCGCGCCACGCGTTTAAAAAAGAGCCCGCTGCGGGGGCATTGCTGATTCAACTGGGCGGGCCGGGCATGCTGATCGGGCTGGGCGGCGGCGCGGCGTCGAGCATGGACACAGGCGCGAATCAGGAAGACCTCGATTTTGATTCTGTGCAGCGCGGCAATGCAGAAATTCAGCGCCGTGCGCAGGAAGTGATTGATCGTTGCTGCGCGCTGGCCGAGGCGAATCCGATATTGTCGATACACGATGTCGGCGCAGGCGGCATCTCGAATGCGCTGCCGGAAATGGTGCATCAGGCAGGGCGCGGCGGGCGCTTTGATTTGCGTAAAGTGCCGAGCGAAGAGCCGGGCATGTCGCCGCTGCACATCTGGTGCAACGAGGCGCAAGAACGCTACGTGCTGGCAATTGCGCCCGCATCACTGCCGCTGTTTGATGCGATGTGCGCGCGCGAGCGTTGCCCGTATGCGGTGGTGGGCGAGGCTACCGATGATGGGCGGCTTACCGTGCATGATCCGGTGTTCAAAAACAACGCTGTGGATATGGCGCTTGAGGTATTACTCGGCAAGCCGCCGAAAATGACGCGGCGGGTATCACGTGTTGCTAAAGCGCTGCCTGCGTTTGATTTTGCAAATATCGATTTGCGTGAGGCTGCGTATCGCGTGCTGCGCATGCCATCGGTAGCCGATAAAACTTTTTTAATCAGCATCGGCGACCGTAGTGTGGGTGGCATGACCGCGCGCGATCAAATGGTGGGGCCGTGGCAAGTGCCTGTTGCAGATGTAGCGGTAACGCTGATGGGGTTTAACACGCATCGCGGCGAAGCCTTTGCGATGGGCGAACGCACGCCACTGGCAGTGATTAACGCCGCAGCGTCAGGGCGCATGGCGGTGGGCGAGGCGATTACCAACATTGCCGCCGCGTCGATTGCGAAAATCGGCGACATTAAACTCTCCGCCAACTGGATGGCAGCGGCAGGGCACGGCGGTGAAGATGCGGCGCTGTTTGATACCGTGCATGCGGTGGCGATGGAATTGTGCCCGCAGCTCGGCATCAGTATTCCGGTGGGCAAAGATTCGCTGTCGATGAAAACCACGTGGAACGATGGCGCGCAGAAAAAAGAAGTTGTCGCACCGTTGTCGTTGATTGTGTCGGCATTTGCGCCGGTGCTGGATGCGCGGCAAACGCTGACGCCGCAGTTACGCACTGATTGCGGTGACACGGTGTTGCTGCTGATTGATTTTGCGCCGGGTAAATTTCGTTTGGGTGGTTCTGCGTTGGCGCAAGCGTGGAATGTCACGGGCAGCGTTGCCCCTGATCTGGAATCGCCATCCAGCATTGTTAAATTTATTCAACAGAAACAAATACTTACGAATAAACTGCTGGCGTATCACGACCGTTCTGATGGCGGTTTGTTTGCCACGGGGTGCGAAATGATGTTCGCGGGCCGCGCCGGTGTAACGCTTGAATTGGCTGATGATACCCCGGTGATCAACACCTTGTTCAACGAAGAACTGGGCGTGGTGTTGCAGGTGCGTGCGGCGGACGAAGTGGCGGTAAAGCAATCGTTTGAATCTGCTGGTGTTACTTGCCAACACATCGGCGTGGTGCATGCAGAAGCCGTGTTGCGCGTGTGTGTGAACGGCAAAGCAGTGTTTTGTGAAACGCGCGTTGACTTGCATCGCAAGTGGTCAGAAACCACGTTTCACATGCAAACGCTGCGCGACAATCCGCAATGCGCGCAGCAGGAATACGATCGGATTCTGGATGTTGCCGATCCAGGTATCACACCGCTGC
Source organism: Betaproteobacteria bacterium (assembly GCA_947486575.1). GTDB lineage: Bacteria > Pseudomonadota > Gammaproteobacteria > Burkholderiales > SG8-41 > UBA5216. The sequence goes on from CANKUB010000044.1 coordinate 7,183, forward strand.
TGACGTTCGATCTATCGCAAAATATCAGCGCGCCGTTTATTGCGAGCGGCGTGCGCCCGCGCATCGCCATCCTGCGTGAGCAGGGCGTCAACGGGCAAATCGAAATGGCGGCGGCGTTTGATCGCGCGGGCTTTACCGCGTTTGATGTACACATGAGCGACATCATCGCCGGGCGCGTGAGTCTGGCGGATTTCAAGGGCTTTGCAGCATGTGGTGGATTTTCGTACGGCGATGTGCTGGGTGCGGGCGAGGGCTGGGCGAAATCGATTCTGTTCAACGCGCGCGCACGTGACGAGTTCGAGGCTTTCTTTAAGCGCAGCGACACCTTGGCGCTGGGTGTGTGCAACGGCTGCCAGATGATGAGCAATTTGAAACCGTTGATTCCTGGCGCCGCCGCCTGGCCGCATTTCGTCAAAAACAAGTCCGAGCAATTCGAAGCGCGCGTGGCAATGGTGGAAATCCAGCCATCGGCTTCGCTGTTTTTTACAGGCATGACGGGCAGCCGCTTGCCGGTGGCTGTGGCGCACGGTGAGGGCTACACCGAGTTTTCCAATACGGCAGCAATCGACGCCGCGCAATCGCTGGTGGCGTTGCGCTTTATGGATAACGCAGGGCAGGTGACTGAACGTTACCCGCTGAACCCCAATGGTTCGCCGCAGGGCATTACCGGGCTGACCACGCCCGATGGCCGCTTCACGATTTTGATGCCGCACCCGGAGCGGGTGTTCAGAACCGTGCAGAATTCCTGGCACCCCGATGGGACGCATGGTTGGGCCGAAGATGGGCCGTGGCTGCGCATGTTTCAGAATGCGCGAAAGTGGGTGGACTGAAGTTTATTCGCCAACATTTACCAGCAATAAAAACGGCAGAGCGTATCTACCGTTTTTATATTATAAATCAATTACTTACTCAACTTTTGCCTTGGCACGCAAGTCAGCCAGCATTTTTTGTACAGCCTGCCCCTGCAACATCTGCGTGATTTGCGGTTTGGCTTCGTCGAGGGTGGGTACTTTCACTGCGCGCTCGTCGTCGAGACGAATGACGTGGAAGCCGAATTCAGATTGCACTGGCGCATCGGTTAGCTGGCCTTTTTTCAGTTTGCCCAGTGCTTCGCCGAAGGGTTTGACATAGCGGCCCGCAGGCGCCCAATCGAGATCACCACCGCGTGTTTTGGAGCCGGTGTCTTTGGATTTATCTGCGGCGAGTTTTTCAAAACTGCCGCCTTTTTTGAGCTGCGCGATGATGTCTTTGGCGTCGTCTTCCTTGTCTACCAAGATATGGCGTGCCTTGAATTCTTTGGCCGGAATGGTGGGCTTGATGCGCTCGTATTCTTTTTTTACCGCGTCGTCATTCACCGGATTGGCTTTCATGTAATCCTGCACGTAGGCGTTGACCAGTGTCTCTTGCCGTTGCAGATCAAGCTGGGCTGCGACTTCGGGCGATTTTTGAAGCCCTTTTTTCATGGCCTCTTGCGCCACGACTTCCTGATTGATGAGTGTGTCGCGCAGTTGGTTGCGAATCTCCGGTGAATCGGGTTGCTTGCCGGTGGCGCGCAATTTAAGAATGGTGTCGAGGCGGGCCTGGGGGATTTCTACGCCGTTGACTTTGGCAACCTGCGCCTGTGCCACAGGCATGGCGAAAATCGTTGCGGCCGTTGCCAGTGCTGCGGTGATGGCGGTGAGTGTGTGACGGGGGGCGTGCATAGGTAAAGTCCTTGGTGGTTGAATATTGTGCGGTGCTAAATTTCGTCCGGGGCATAAGCCTTGATCGACAAGGCGTGAATGGCGGTTTGCATCATCGGGCCGAGCGCATCGTAAACTAAACGGTGTCTGGCAGGCAACGCCAAGCCGTGAAATTGTGCCGAAACCAGCAGCAATTGGTAGTGCCCGCCACCGCCCTTGGCACCCTCGTGGCCGATATGCTGGCCGGAATCGTCGAGAATTTCGAGGGATTCCGGGGCCAGCACCGCAAGGCGCTGCTGCATTTGTTCAGTGGTGTTCAACGCGTATTTTGATTGTCAGGGTAAAGACCGCAGTGGCCGGGAAGGGTTCCCGGCGCTATTCAGGTTTATCGTCCTGAATGTGTTTGCTCAGCATCAACGCCTGGCCAATCATAAAAACGATCATCAGGCCCATGCCGCCAAACAGCTTGAAATTCACCCAGGTATCGGTCGGGTAATTGAACGCCACGTAAAGGTTGATTACGCCCATCAAGGTGAAAAATGCGATCCAGCTGATTAGCAATTTTCCCCACACCGCTTCGGGCAGGGAGACGGATTTTTCCATCATCGCTCGGATCAGATTTTTCTTGAACACCAGGGCCGCAACGCCCAGCGACACGGCGAACAGCCAATACAGCACGGTGGGTTTCCACTTGATAAAAGTTTCGTTTTGTAATATCAGCGTTGCGCCGCCGAATACGGTGATGACGCCCAAGCTCACCCACAGCATCGGCTCAACCTTGCGATGTTTGAACCACACCCAGCCGATCTGCATGAACGAGGCGACGATGGCAACCGCTGTTGCTTCGTAAATGCCAAACATTTTGAAGGCGACGAAGAACAGTATCACCGGGAACATGTCGAATAAAAACTTCATAAAATCAATGCCTTGCGATGATTGTGGTGCGGCTATTTCTTTTCAAACTTGAGCGAAGCCGAGTTGATGCAGTAGCGCAAGCCGGTGGGTTGCGGGCCGTCATCAAACACATGACCGAGATGGGCGTCGCAGCGGCTGCATAACACTTCGGTGCGGCGCATGAACAATCCGTTGTCTTCCTCGGATGTGACATTTTCTTTAGCGGCGGTTTCCCAAAAGCTGGGCCAGCCGGTGCCGGATTCAAACTTGTGTTCGGATTTGAATAACTCGGTGTCGCAGCAAATGCAGCGATACATGCCTTGCTCGTGGTTATCCCAATACTTGCCGGTGAACGCGCGCTCGGTGCCTTTTTTGCGGGCGACATCGAATTGCTCTTTGCTGAGCAGTTGTTTCCATTCGGCGTCGGGCTTGGTAACTTTGGTGATTTTGTCAGTCATGGCGATCTCCGTATTTACAAAACCTTGCCGGGATTCATGATGCCCAGTGGATCAAGCGCGCGTTTTACGGTACGCATCAAATCGATTTCAATCGGGTCTTTGTAGCGCACCAATTCTTCAACTTTGGCCATGCCGATGCCGTGCTCGGCACTGAAGCTGCCTTTGTATTGCTTGACGATATCGTAAATCACCGTGGTCACGTCATTGGCGTTGCAGGCCACGGGGTCGTTGCGCATGCGGCCTTCGACATAGGTGTTGTAATGCAGATTGCCGTCGCCCAGGTGACCGAAGCAGATAATGTTGGTGCCCTTGAAATGTTTTTCAAGTGCCGCCTGACCATCGCGAATGAACGCGGGGATTGCGCCCACGGCCACTGCAATATCGTGGCGGTAGAGCATGCCGGATTCATTGCGTGCGGCTTCGGGTATCGATTCGCGGATGCGCCACAATGCCTGCGATTGGGCGTGGTTTTCCGCCAGTGTTGCATCTATAACTAATTGTTTTTCAAGCGCTTTTTCCAGAGCACTTTCCAGTGCATCGCGCAGGGTATTACCGGGCGACGAATCGCCCAGCTCGGTGAGCACGTACCATTGATGCGGCGTACTCAATGGATCGCGCACGCCGGGTATGTGCTTCATCACCAGATCAAGGCAAGCGCGCGAAATCAATTCAAATGCGCTGATGCGATCTCCAAACGCGCCACGCAGCAACGAAAAAAGTTCCAGCGCCGCATCGGGTGAGGGCACCGCCAGCCACGCGGTGGCGGTGGCACTGGGCCTGGGGAACAGTTTCAGCACAGCAGCAGTGATGATGCCCAACGTGCCTTCCGCCCCCATGAAAAGGTGCTTCAAGTCATAACCCGTGTTGTCTTTGCGCAGCGAACGCAGGCCGTTCCAGATGCGGCCATCAGGCAACACCGCTTCAATGCCGAGCACCAGATCGCGCGTGTTGCCGTAGCGCAGTACATTCACGCCACCCGCGTTGGTGGATAAGTTGCCGCCTATTTGACAGCTACCCTCTGCGCCCAGCGACAACGGAAACAGCCGGTCCACATCCGCCGCCGCCTGCTGAATATTTGCCAGCACGCAGCCGGCCTCAACCGTCATGGTGTTGTTCAGCGCATCAACATTGCGGATGCGATTCATGCGGCCCATCGCGATCACCACCGGGTTTACTTTGGCATCGGGCACAGTCGCGCCGCACATGCCGGTGTTGCCGCCTTGCGGCACCAGCGGCGTTTTGGTCTCGGCGCAGATTTTAACGATGGCGGAAACTTGCTCTGCATTGGCCGGGCGCACCACAGCTGCCGCATTGCCGTGATAAATGCCGCGCCAATCGTGGATATACGGTTCGAGTTCGGCAGGCTCGGTGAAAATGCCTTGCGGGCCAACGGTTTCACCGAGGCGGCTGATGACGGCGGTGCGGGAGGGAATGGACATTTTAGCTATCGAAACTTAAAGCGCGATTTTAGCCGATGGCTCGAAAGTTTGCGCGCCTATCCGCCGCAACTGTTGTAAGCTTTACCGCCTGCGCTACGACGAAAGCGCATACCGGCTCACCGAGGATTTGCCCAACCACCATGCCGCCTGTCATCCTGATTTTGTTGTGTTTGGTCTTGCCGTTTGTCGCCAGCGCCGATGAATACCCGTCACGCGCGGTCACGCTGGTGGTGCCCTATCCGCTGAGCGGCCCCACCGACATTCGCGGCGCATCGCGCATGACCAAAACCTACAAGCTGATGGCGGCCAACGCGCCGCCTGCGATTTCCGACACGCTAGCGCGCATCGTGCAGCAGGCGATACGCTACGAATCCAGGCAGCCGGTGCTGCTGGATCGCCAACCCGGCGGCGCCACCACGCGTGGTGCGCAGCATGTGGCGCGCGCGATGGCCGATGGCCACACGCTGCTGCTCGGCAGTAACGAAACCATGGTGCTTACGCCAAATTACGCGACGGATGTGGGCTACGACCCGACGCGCAATTTTGAATTGGCGGCGCCACTGGTCAACATGCCGTTTGTACTGATGACCAGCACCGGGCTGCCGTTCAAAACACTGGAGCGCCTGATCAGCTACATCAAGGTACGGCCCGGCGAAATCAACTACGGCTCGTCGGGTGATGGCAGTACCGGGCATCTCGCTGGCGAGCTGTTACGGCGCGCAGCGGGGCTGGACATGGTGCATGTGTCGTATAACGGCGGCTTGGCGGCGCTCAATAGCCTGGCCATAGGGCAAACCTCCGTGATGTTTGCCGCGCTGCCGTTGGCGTTGCCCTATTTAAACAATGAGCATCTGCGTGCGCTGGCAGTAACCGGCACGCATCGCACCGAGTTGCTGCCGCATTTGCCGACACTCGCTGAGTCCGGAATTTCCGGCGTGGAATCTGCGGGCTGGTTCGGTGTGTTCGTGCCCAATGGCACCTCGCCGAATGTGATTCGCTGGCTGAACACACACATAGCAGAATCAATCAATGAAATGTCTACGCGCAACGCGCTGGTTACGTTGGGCTTGGAGCCGGTGCGCGGCACGCTGTCGGATTTTGCAACGCGTATTTATGCGGAGAGCGAGCGCTGGGGGCCGGTGTTGAAGGCAGCGCGCATTCCGAGCCGCAAGGCGTCGTAACGTCGTAAAATCGTAAATGCGCGATTACATCAGCGCAATATGATTCAAAACCACTAACACAGGGAGCAAATCATGTCAGGTTATCTGAAGCGGATCCAAACCAGTCTGGCCGTAGCGTGTGGGGTTGTCGTCTTGAGCGCATCGGGCGCTGCATTTGCGCAGGGGCGCGATTGCTCCAAGGCGCCGGAGAGCGCAAAAGCGCAGTGCGAGGCGCGTAACAAGGCGGATGCCAAATGCGGCAAGCTTGAAGGTGATGCCAGACGTATTTGTCAGCGCGATGAGTCAGGCCGCGATTGCGCCAAGTCGGATAACAAAGCGCGTTGCGAAGCCGAAGTGGCAGCACATAAAGCATGCCGTGGCGATGCCAAGACTTACCGTGCCTGCTACGAAGCGAAAACCAAAAAGGGTTGATGCGGATTGCTGCGTCAGCGGTGGTGGTAAAGCGGTGATTTTTCCGATTTAAAAAAGCAAATAAAAACAATAAGTTACGTAATTTCTACGCGCGCCGCTTGCGCGTAGAAACCGGATTGCACAGCACACCGATTTTCTCGATTTCGCTTTCGATCAGGTCGCCGTTTTTCAGCCACCACGAACCTTCGCCTTTGTAACCCGCTGCCACACCCGCTGGTGTGCCGGTGGAAACAATGTCGCCGGGGTAAAGACCCGCGTGCGAGTACCACGCCACCTGCGCAGGAATATGAAATATCTGCGTACCAGTGTTGGCATTTTGGCGCAACTCGCCATTGATTTTGGTGGTAAGCCGCAGGTTGTGCGGATCAGCAATTTCGTCTTTGGTGACGACCCACGGGCCTAGCGGTGCGGCTGTCGGAAAGTTCTTTCCGATCATGATGTTACCTTCTTTGCGCTCGGCAAATTGTACATCGCGCGCGGACACATCGTTCATGATGGTGTAGCCGAAAATGTGATCGTAAACTTCGTCGGGTGGCACGTCGGCGCACTCGTCCGCAATCACCACGGCGAGCTCGGTTTCGTAATCGAGTTTTTCTGTCCAGCCGGGTTTGCGGATGGTGTCGCCGTGTGCGATCAGGGTATCCACATGCTTGATAAAGCCGGCCGGGCGCGAATAGGCGGCGCTGCCGACCTCAGCCGCATGGTCGGAATAATTTTTTCCGATGGCCATGATTTTGCCGGGGATGAGTGGGGGGCGCGCGGCTACGCTATCGAGCGTAACAATGTGCTCGCTGTTGCCGGCCTTGAGGCGCTGTTCGGCTTGCGCCAGCACATCGCGAACGCGGGCGAGGGCATCCGGGCCGCCGCGGATGCACTCGATGAGTGTATCGGGCAATCCGCGCCCGCTTTTGGCCTCGGTAATATCGAGCGCCTGACCGTTTGCAAGCAGCACGCCGAAATGATCAACACGGGCGCGTGCCGGACGGAAACTGAGCAGTTTCATGTGTTCCCCTTTTTTACTAGACTCTTCGGGCGGTTTAACCGACTGAAACATCCGGAGCAACATTAGATCGCAAAATCGCAAGCGATCTTCAACACACCGCATACTACCAGCGGCCAGCCCAAGCTGGAAACCGTGAGCATATATCCAGCCAGCGCCGGACTCAAGGCTCAAGCCTAATCAGCAGGCTAGTCGGGTGCTATAATTTTCGGCATATGTCGAGCGCCCTTGCCGCAGGTATCGATGAGTAACGTCCACAAAATGGTGCCCATGCTGGGCGCGGTCATAGTGGCTGTAGTGGCGATTTTTGGCTACCTGATCTGGTCTGGTTATGAGGAGGCTATCCACAGTGGCGAGACGGTCTCGCGCAACTACGCCGCGACTATCGAAGCGCATCTGGATGCCACCTTGAGGCGCGCGGAGGCCCATGTTCTGGAATTGGCGCGCGATGTGCCGATAGCGGCGCTGAGCAAAGCCGCAGTGCCGCAATACGCCCCCGTGATTGATGCAGGATTGGATGCGCGCCGGCTCAATTTTCCGGAGCTGGTCGGCCTGCGTATCTGGGATGTACATGGCGATCTGATTTATTCATCCGAGAGCACGACCACATTGAGAATCAACGCAGCCGACCGCGATTATTTTATTGCGTCTCGCGAGAATACCAAGGAGGACGTGTTTTTTTCAGCAGTGGTCGTTTCACGCATCACCGGGCGTCCGGCGATGTTCATAGCCCGTGCATTGCGCGACAGCCTGGGCGAATTCCACGGCGTTGTCAGTGCCTCGGTCGAGCTCGACTATTTCCTGAAATTGTTTCAGGCGCTGGACGTTGGCGCCAACGGCGTTATTTCAATTTTCCGGCGTGACAATTTCACGTTGGTAGTGCGCTCACCGGCCGTCAAGGGGCCCACTGTCGCGACCGTGCCGCCCGGCACACCCACGCGCGACGCAGTCGAAGCTGGTAAGACCTCTGGTACCATGGCATACCGGGGCACCATCGATGGCGTCATGCGCATTTTTAGTTTTCGCTCGCTGGATCGCTATCCTTTTTACATCAACATCGGCATTGCACGCGACGATGCGCTGGCAGGCTGGAAAGTGCGTTCGCTGTCAGCCGGCGCGGCGAGTTTGCTGTTGTTGCTGCTGTTATCGGTCCTGCTGTTTCGTCTGATGCGCGCGGAAGTAAAGCAGGCGCAGGCCGCAGCAGCACTGACACAGACTGAAGCGCGGGCGCGGCTGATTCTCGATTCATCCATGGATGCGGTGATCGGCATGACCGGCGGCGGCGCGATTACAGAGTGGAGCGCCGGTGCGCAACAGATGTTTGGCTATTCCGGTGCCGAGGCGCTGTGCAAGGACTTGTCCGCTCTGATCATCTTGCCGGCGCTGCGTGAATCGCATAGCGGGGGGATGCTCCGTTTTCTTGAGAGTGGCGAAGGAACGATCATCGGCAAGCGCACGGAATTCACGGCGATGCGCAAGGACGCTTCGGAATTTCCGGTAGAGCTGTCGGTCACGCAGTTCCGGCGAGACGACCAGCTTTTTTTCAGCGCCTTTGTGCGTAACATCTCCAACCGCAAACAGGCCCAGAGCAGGTTGCAGTTGAGTGAGCTCCAATTGACGGGCATTCTCGAATCGACGGCCGATGGAATCCTTGCGGTTGATTAAAAGGGAAAGGTGATACGTACCAATGGACGCTTTGCGGAATTGTGGCACATTCCCAAATCGCTTATGGATTCCGGGGACGACGAGGCTTTGCTGAAGTTTGTTCTTGGGCAACTGATTGATCCGGACGCGTTTATGCGCAAAGTCCAGCGGCTCTACGCATCGAGCGCCGAGGATATGGACACGCTCGTGTTCAAAGATGGGCGGTATTTTGAGCGCCATTCTTCCCCGCTGATTCTGAATGGCAGCATTCTGGGCCGCGTCTGGTCCTTTCGTGATGTTACCGAACGCAAACAGGCGGAAGCTGCCCGCACCTCGCTAGAGGCGCAGCTGCGCGAGTCGCAGAAGATGCAGGCTATCGGCACCCTTGCGGGCGGCATTGCGCACGACTTCAACAATATCATTGCCATCATTCTCGGCAATGTCGAACTCGCGCGCCGCGACGTGGCGCATATCTCCGCTGCGATGATGAGTCTGGAACAGATACAGCTGGCCAGTGCGCGCGCGCGCGATCTGGTGCGGCAAATTCTTGCCTTCAGCCGTCGTCAGGCCACCATGCGCAAGCCACTTGATCTGGCGGCAGTGGTGGACGAGACCGCGCGTTTGCTGCGCGCCACGCTGCCGGCGCGGTTGACGCTCGACGTGTGCGTTGCCGCTGATTTGCCACGGGTGCTGGCAGACGCCACGCAGATGCAGCAGGCTATCATCATCAACATCACCACCAACGCGGCCCAGGCCATGGCCAATGATGCCGCCGGGCATATCAGCATCCGGCTCGACAGTGTGATGATTGATGCCGCGCTGGTACAGGCCCATCCGGTGCTAAATGCAAGCCGTTCGGGCACAGCGTTGCGGCTCGCCATCATCGATAGCGGGCCGGGAATGGATGCCGCCACGCTGGGGCGGGTCTTCGATCCCTTTTTCACCACCAAACCGGCCGGTGAAGGCACCGGACTCGGCTTGTCGGTGGTTCACGGCATTGTGCAAAGTCACGAAGCTGCCATCACGGTGGCCAGCGAACCCGGTCACGGCACCACCTTCACGCTTTATGTACCCGCTACCACGGCTGCGGCAGACGCGCCCGATAGCACAGCGATGGATAGCGCGGCACCTTTGCAGCCTGGTGCAGAACCCGGCCCATACGTCATCTACATTGATGATGATATTGATATGTTGACCGTGGTCAAGGGTTTGCTAGAAGGGCGCGGCTATCGGGTAAGCGTTTTCACGGATCCACTTGAAGCGCTAAAGGTATTGCGCACCGCTGCCGCTGACGTTGATCTGGTACTCACCGATTACAACATGCCGGGGATGTCGGGTCTGGATGTGGCCAGAGCCGTGCGAGACATTCGTGCGGCACTGCCGGTAGCCGTGACGTCAGGGTTCATCGACGAGACATTGCAGTCAGGCGCGGGAGCAGCGGGTGTGCGCGAGCTGATTTTCAAAGCCGACCCGGTAGAAATACTCTACGACGCTGTGCAGCGCTTGACTGGGCGGCATCAGCGTTAATCCCGGGAGTTCCTGATGGGGCGTGGATTGCCACGATTTGTGCGTGCACAGTGTGACTTTCCGCATAGCCCGCCACACCCCAAATCAGGTAAAATCCGCCTTCCCTTGACAGGGCGTGCTCGGAAAGTTCGCTTTGCTATTGTTTTTAAAGGGTTTTTAAGGATTTTAAACGAGGATTTGCAATGACCGAGACCGCTATTGCGCAAGCTGCGCCGCATTACGTCAAAAATAAGAAATTGGCCTCGTGGGTGGCCGAAGTTGCTGCGCTGACCAAGCCCGATAGCATTTACTGGTGCGATGGCTCGCAAGCTGAATATGATCGCCTGTGCGCCGAAATGGTCGCCACCGGCATGCTGATTAAATTGAATGAGCAAAAGCGTCCCGGTTGCTTTCTCGCGCGCTCGGATCCCGATGATGTGGCGCGCATGGAAGACCGCACGTTTGTGTGCAGCAAAAATAAGGAAGACGCAGGCCCCAATAATAATTGGGTAGAGCCTGATGAAATGCGCGCCACGCTGACCAAAATATCTGACGGGTGTATGCGTGGCCGCACCCTGTATGTGATTCCTTTCAGCATGGGGCCGCTGGGTTCACCCATTTCGCACATTGGTGTGGAGTTGACGGATTCGCCCTATGTGGTGGTTTCGATGCGCATCATGACGCGCATCGGCCGTGCAGTGGTGGATACGCTTGGCGATGGATTCTTTGTGCCGTGCCTGCATACCGTGGGGGCGCCGTTGCAGCCGGGTCAGAAAGATGTGGTGTGGCCGAGCAACAAACAACATAAATACATTGTTCACTTTCCTGAAGATAAATTGATCTGGTCGTTCGGCTCCGGCTATGGTGGCAACGCGCTGCTGGGCAAAAAATGTTTTGCGCTGCGTATTGCTTCGATCATGGCGCGCGAGCAGGGCTGGCTGGCTGAGCACATGCTGATTCTGGGCATCGAGCCGCCGGGGGGCAAAAAACATTACGTCGCAGCGGCATTCCCCAGCGCCTGCGGTAAAACCAATCTGGCGATGCTGATTCCACCCAAGGAGTTGCAAGGCTGGAAAGTTACCACCATCGGCGAAGACATAGCGTGGATCAAGCCTGGCAAAGATGGCCGCTTATATGCGATTAACCCGGAAGCGGGCGCCTTCGGCGTGGCGCCGGGCACGTCAGAATTCACCAATCCGAATTGCCTGGCCGCACTCAACAAGAACACGATTTTCACCAACGTGGCGATGACGCCCGACGGCGACGTGTGGTGGGAGGGGCTGTCGCAAACCCCACCAATGAATTTGACCGATTGGCAAGGCAAGCCGTGGGATCCGGATAGTGATAAACCTGCTGCACATCCGAATTCACGCTTTACCGTTGCTGCATCGCAGATCCCGTGTATCGATCCGAATTGGGAAGACCCGGCTGGCGTGCCGATCAGCGCCTTCCTGTTTGGTGGGCGTCGCACAACAACGGTGCCGCTGGTAGTCGAGGCCAATAATTGGACGCACGGGGTTTACATGGCTGCGACCATGGCGTCTGAAACCACCGCAGCCAGCGTAGGAAAAATGGGCGTGGTGCGCCGCGATCCGTTCGCCATGCTGCCGTTCTGCGGCTACCATTTTGGCGACTATTTCGGTCACTGGCTGAAAGTCGGCAAGGCGCTGACGCAAACCGTCGCGCCGAAAATTTTTGCCGTCAACTGGTTCCGCCGTGATGAACATGGCAAATTCATGTGGCCCGGTTTTGGTGACAACATGCGGGTGCTGAAGTGGATTATCGAGCGCTGCGAAGGAAAGGCGGGTGCAACCGATACGCCCGTCGGTAAAATGCCGCGTTACGAAGACATGGAACTGAAAGGAATTACCGGCTTCTCTAAAAAGGCCTTCGACGATCTGACCAAAGTGGACAAAACCCTGTGGCAAGCCGAGGTCAAAGACCACGAGCGGCTGTTCGGCGAATTGGCCTCACGCATGCCTGCAGAGATGAATGAGCAGCGCAAGCAATTGGAACAAGCGCTTTAGGGAATGGCCCGGTAAAAAGCCGTGGTGCAGTGGTGTATTACCACGGCGCCACGGCTTTTTTTTGGTCATAATTCGGCTGTCATCGGCTGACAAAAAGTTTCAGGCGACAAATTTACGCCAACCTATCGATCACCCAAGGAGAAGCGCCATGAATTTATCAATAAAAACAATAACTTGCATGCTATCAATTTGCTGCGCAGCCGCGCAGGCGGCGCCTTTCGCCTATGTTGCCAATGAACGCACCGGGAACATTTCGATTATCGATATTGCTACTGACACCGTTGTGGGCGACATCGCCGCAGGCAAAAAGCCACGCGGCATGACCGCATCCAAAGATGGCAAACAGCTTTTCGTCAGCGATCAGCCCGCCAACGCGCTGCAGATCATTGACGTCGCTGCACGCAAACTCACGGGCAAAGTCGATATCGGCGAATCGCCCGAAGGCGTGTACCGCTCGCCCGACGGCAAATGGCTGGCGGTGGCCGTGGAAGAAGACAACTCGGTATATTTCATCAATGTCGCCAGCGGCAGGCAGGAGTTCAAAGTCAAAACAGAAGGCAAAAATCCTGAGCATGCCGTATTCAGTCGCGACAGCAAATGGGTATTCGTCAGCGCCGAAGAAGCGGACATCGTGGACGTGATCGACGTCGCTGCGCGCAAACAAGTGGCTTCGATCAAAGTCGGCAAACGTCCGCGCGGCATCGGCTTTACGCCCGACGGCAAGTTTGCCTATGTAGCGTGCGAAATCGATAACAATGTGCATGCGATCGACGTGGCTACGCGCAAAGTGCTTGCGGTGATTCCCGCAGGCGTACGGGTCAATGGCGTCACCGTGCATCCCAACAGCAAGACCGTCTACGTCAGTAACGGCGGTGACAACAACATCAGTGTCATTGATGTGGCCAGCAACAAAGTCACCAAAACTATCGCCGTAGGCCAGCGCCCATGGAACATGGCGATCACCGCCGATGGCAAAAAGCTCTACGTCGCCAACGGTCGCTCAAACAGTGTCAGCGTGATCGACACCGAGAAACTGGATAAAGTTAACGATATCAAAGTAGGGGAATTGCCTTGGGGGGTTTATATTCCTGAGTAGTCACATTGCAATGCCACTACGTTTTCTTTTTGTTAACGCACGAGGCGTACCATGAACATAACTGTTTCCGCCATTACCGCCGATTTCACGGCTGAAATTTACGATGTTGATCTCACGCAGCGCGTGCCAGACGACGATTTTGCCGCCATCGCAAACGCGTTTTGGAAATATTCGGTGCTGATATTTCCCGATCAGGATATTACGCAGCAACAGCAGCTTGCATTTGCGGAACGATTCGGCCTGATTGAACGCGAGCGCACGCTTGACCCCAAAGCCACGCCCAGCCGCTTTGACGGCGCGTTTTCGGATATTTCCAATCTCACCGCCGATGGCAAAATCTGGGCTGCGGACAGTCGCCAGCGCATGTACAAAGCGGGAAACAAACTATGGCACACGGATAGCTCCTTCAAATACCTGCCTGCGCTGACGTCATTGCTGCACGCGCGTACCACGGTGCCCATCGGCGGCCACACCGAATTTGCTGATCAGCGTGGGGCCTACGATGCACTGACCGACAAACAGAAAAAAGAATTCGACGGCTTGATCGTTGAGCACTGGATCGCCACGTCACGCAGACGCAGCGGCTTTCATGATTTCAACGAAGACGAAAAGAAGCGCTTGCCGCCCGTCCCGCAGATGCTGGTGCGCACGATCCCGCAAAATCAACGCAAGTCACTGTATGTCGCATCCCACGCGGGCCGCATTTTTGGCATGCCCGACGACGAAGGCCGGGCGTTGATTGATCATTTGCTCGATCATGTCACGCAACGGCAGTTTGTTTACACGCACCGCTGGCGCGCCAACGAACTGGTGATGTGGGACAACCGTTGCACCATGCACCGCGGCACGGATTACGATGATTTGCGTTACGTGCGCGACATGCGACGGGTGACGGTGAGCGACATTGCCAATACTTGCGACCAGGCGGATGTGGCGCGCCCAGCCGCGTTGCAGGCGGCGTAACGTACATGCAGCATAAGTATTTGTTTTTATTTACTTTTCCGTAAGCGCCGCAGTAACCGCGCGCTGTGCTAAAACGGTAATCAAATGCGAACGGTACTCCGCGCTGGCGTGAATATCGCCGTTCAATTTGTCAGCGGCAACTTTGGATTTGGCAATCGCTTCTGGCGCAAATTTCTCTGCGAGTTTTTTCTCCATGTCTTTCGCGCGGAACACGCCTGTATTGCCCGCGCCGGTGACCGCAACGCGCACATGGCCGCCGCCGTCAGAGACGAACACGCCTACCAATGCAAAGCGCGATGCCGGGTTTTTGAATTTTACGTAAGCCGCGCGTTTGGGCAACGGAAACTCAACCGAGGTTATGATCTCGCCCGGTTTCAATGCGGTTTCAAATAGGCCGGTAAAAAACTTGTCCGCAGCAATCGAACGCCGGTTGGTGTGGATGGTTGCGCCTAATCCCAGTATCGCTGCGGGGTAATCTGCGGCAGGATCGTTATTCGCTATCGAGCCGCCAAGCGTGCCCATGTTGCGCACCTGCCGGTCGCCAATGCCTGCGGCGACACGCGCCAGCGATGGCACACCCATCAGCACGTCTTTGGCGGTTGCGACTTCGCTGTGCCGTAAGCCTGCGCCCACGGTAAGTACCGCGCCCAAAAGCTGGATCGAACGCAACTCTTCGATGGTGTTGATATCCACCAATGCAGGCGTTTGCGCGAGGCGCATTTTCAGCGTGGGAATCAGGCTTTGTCCGCCACCCAGAATGCGCGCATTGTCGTTTTTCTTGAGCAACACGGCGGCGTCTTTGAGTGTAGCGGGGCGGTGGTAATCGAATGTGTGCATGTGAAATTCTCCCGATTTACTTCGATTTTCTGCCCTTGGCGTTCAAAGCCCGCCACACCGTCTCAGCCGTGGCAGGCATCGCAATATCCTTCACGCCCAATGCATCGGTAATGGCGTTGATCACAGCGGGCGGCGCACCAATCGCACCGGCCTCGCCGCAGCCTTTCACCCCCAGCGGGTTGTGCGTACACGCCGTCACTTTGGTATCAACCTTGAACGCAGGGAAATCATCGGCGCGCGGCATGGCGTAATCCATGTAGCTGCCGGTAAGCAACTGGCCGGTTTGCGCATCGTAAATACAGCCTTCGAGCAAGGCCTGGCCTATGCCTTGCGCGAGGCCGCCGTGTACCTGGCCTTCAACAATCATCGGGTTAATCACATTGCCGAAATCATCGACCGCAGTGAAATTCACCACTTTGGTGGCACCGGTTTGCGGATCAATTTCGACTTCGCAAATGTGGCTGCCTGCCGGATACGTAAAATTCGTCGGATCGTAAAACGCCTGTTCGTTCAAGCCGGGCTCGAGTTTATCCAGCGGGTAGTTGTGCGGCACGTAAGCGGCAAAAGCCACTTCGGCTATGGTTTTTTGGCGATCGGTGCCTGGCACCGAGAACACACCGTCCTTGAATTCGATGTCGCCATCGGCTGCTTCCAGCATATGCGCGGCAATCTTTTTGCCCTTGGCGATAATTTTATCCAGTGCTTTCATGATGGCCGAGCCACCGACGGCAATCGAGCGCGAACCATACGTGCCCATGCCGAACGGAATACGCCCGGTGTCACCGTGAACCACATCGACGTTTTCAACGGGTATACCCAGGCGGTCGGCAACCACTTGCGCAAACGTGGTTTCATGCCCCTGGCCGTGGCTGTGCGAGCCGGTGAATACGGTCACCGAGCCGGTAGGGTGAAAGCGGATTTCACCAGCCTCGAAAAGGCCTGCGCGTGCGCCCAGCGCACCCGCGATGTTCGACGGCGCAAGTCCGCAGGCTTCGATATACGTCGAATAGCCCAGCCCGCGCAATTTGCCGCGCTCAGCCGCCTGCCTGCGGCGGTTTTCAAATCCGGCGACATCGGCAAGCTTCATGGCCTCGGTCAGCGTGGCATCATAATTGCCGATGTCGTAACACAGTGCCACCGGCGTTTGATACGGAAATTGTGTGATGAAATTGCGTCGCCGCAGTTCAGCGGGCGCAATGCCCATCTCGCGCGCGGCGGTTTCCACCAGGCGTTCAACCACATACGTGGCTTCGGGGCGCCCCGCACCGCGATAGGCATCGACGGGCGCAGTGTTGGTGAACACGGCGGTGACTTCGCAATAAATCGCGGGCGTGGTGTATTGGCCTGCCAACAACGTGGCGTACAGAATGGTGGGAATGCACGAGGCAAACGTGGACAAATACGCGCCCATGTTAGCGGTGGTATGCACGCGCATGGCGAGAAACTTGCCGCTCTTGTCGAGTGCCAGTTCCGCTTTGGTGATGTGATCGCGTCCGTGGGCATCGGTAAGAAACGAATCCGCACGTTCGCAGGTCCACTTGATCGGGCGATTCACGCGTTTGGATGCCCATGTAATCACCGTTTCTTCGGCATACAGATAAATCTTTGAACCAAAGCCGCCGCCGACATCGGGCGCAATCACACGCACTTTGTGTTCCGGCAGGCCCAGCACAAATGCGGTCATCAGCAAACGTTCCACATGCGGGTTCTGGCTGGTGACATGCAGCGTGTATGAATCATCGCCGCGCGCGTATTGTGCCAGTGCGGCACGCGGCTCGATGGCATTGGGAATCAAACGGTTGTTGGTGAACTCCAGCGTGGTGACGTGTTTGGCGGAAGCAAACGCCTTGTCCACGGCATCTTGCGTACCGATGGACCACACGTAGCAGGTGTTGTCGGGCACACTCTCGTGAACCACAGCCACACCAGGCTTGCGCGCATCGGAGGCGCTCACAATGGCAGGCAACATTTCGTAATCTACTTCAATCAGCGCAGCGGCGTCTTTGGCCTGATTAAGGGTTTCGGCGATCACCACTGCAACCTGATCACCGACGTGCCGCACCTTGCCTTGCGCCAGACACGGATGCGGCGGCTCTTTCATCGGCTGACCATTGACGTCGGTAATCAGCCAGCCACAGGGCAGCCCGCCAATTTTGGCGGCAGCCAGATCTTCTCCGGTGAATATATCCACCACGCCGGGAGCGGCTTTGGCTTTGCCTAAATCAATGCTGCGAATTTGCGCGTGCGCATGTGGCGAGCGCAAAAAATAAGCGTGCGTTTGATGCGCAACCGACACATCGTCGGTATACGTGCCGCCGCCGGTGAGAAAGCGTTGATCTTCTTTGCGTTTAACGCTTTGGCCTATATACGGAACGTGAGGAGCATTCATGAGGTCAGCCTTTCATGGCGGCAGCGCCAGCGATAACTGCTTTGACGATGTTGTGATAACCGGTGCAGCGGCACAGATTGCCTTCAAGCTCCGCGCGCACGGTTTCTTCACTGGGACTGGGATGTTTTTGTGCTAATTCAATCGCGCTCATTACCATGCCCGGCGTGCAAAAGCCGCACTGTAAACCGTGATGTTCACGAAACGCGGCTTGCATCGGATGCAGATCGCCATTGGCTGCGCTGATGCCTTCGATGGTGGTGATTTTTGCGCCCTGCGCTTGTGCCGCAAGGATGTTGCAGGCCTTAACCGCGCGGCCATCCAGATGCACGGTGCATGCGCCACACTGGCCAGTGTCGCAGCCGATGTGTGTACCAGTAAGGTGCAGATTCTCACGCAGCAATTGTGTGAGCAGCGTGCGCGGGTCTACGTCGACAGTGACAGCTTTGTCGTTGACGGTGAGGGATAGATGCAGTGTCATGGATGCTCCAGAAAATCAGCGAAAACGATGGCGCGCGACGCGACCGCGAAAATAACCATGCTAACGTAGGCGAGCAGCGGGTGCAATATCAACTGTTTTAGCGGGTTTTAATTTTATGAATAAAAACAAATAGTTACATTCTGTCTTTGTATGCGAAAAAGGCATTTCAAATCGGACGCAGCATGCTTTGCACCACATTGCCGCGTCATCGCTGCTGCGTTAACCTGCTGTCTTGAACATTCAAACCAAGGGAATCAACATGGGCAAACTCGACGGCCGTGTGGCCATAGTTACCGGTGCAAGCCGGGGAATTGGTGCGGAAATAGCGATGCTTTTCGCCAGCGAAGGGGCAAAGATTGTTTGCGCAGCACGCACTCTGAATGAAGGCGATCACCGCATGCTAACGGGCTCGCTCGCCGGCACGGTGAAAAAGATAACGGACGCAGGCGGTCAGGCGCTTGCGGTGGCGGTTGATGTATCAAACGAAGCGGACTGCCAGAAATTACTCAGCGCTGCGGAAGAGGCGTTCGGCGCGGTGGATATTCTGGTCAACGATGCCGCGCTGACGTATTACAAACCGATTGTGGATTACAACGTCAAACATTGGGTCAAGGCGTTTGCGGTCAACGTACATGCGCCATTCATGCTGTCGCAACTGGTATTACCGAACATGATCAAGCAGCGGCGCGGTGCGATTGTGAATATCTCGTCGGGCTCGGCCATCGGGCCGGGGCGCACGCCGTTCAAGGATGCGCGCCCGGTAAACGGCGGCACCATGTATGGCGCAACCAAGGCCGCGCTGGAGCGTTTTACGCAAGGTCTGGCGCAGGAAGTCGCCGCACACAATATTTCCGTCACGGCGCTCTCCCCCTCGCAAGTGGTGCCCACGCCGGGCACGGTGTATCACAAGCTGGTGACGGGGATTGCAGACCCGAATGGCGAACCGCCAGCATTAATGGCGCGAGCGGCGCTGCTGCTGGCGAGTGAACCTGCGGACAAAATCAACGGTCGCGTGACGTATAGCCAGCAAATCCTCAGTGAGTACGGGTTATTGGAAGGTGCGCCCACGGGGCGTGGCGTGACGGTTAAAGGATCGGGGTATTCGCAGATTTGATTTGGAGTGCGGTGGCTTGCCACCGCTAGCAAAAGCGCGAGCAAGCTCCCGCACTCCATATATTATCCACGGCAGTGAAATATTGTCTTTAAAAGCAATTATTTTTGATATAATTTTAAAAATACTATATTTAATTGACTTAAAACGCATGATTATTGCTCAATTTCGCTCAGCACTCGCTGCAACGACCGACTCCAAACGCGCCATCGCGCAGCGCGCTGGTGTGCGCCCCGAATTGCTATCGCGCCTTGAACGGCAATCATCCTGCGACCTGGCTACGTTCGAGAAAATTGCGCGCGCAATGAATCTGGAAATTGTCGTAAGGCCAATTGTGCCCGCGACGGGTGACGCTAAATCAGCAAGCCCATCCAAAGCGCAAGGCTTGGGTTTGGCCTTGCCGTACGACTGGTCAAATCCGAATATTTCCGACCGCGCGCTGATACTCAAAGCACTTGAGTTTGCACACCTGCCTGATCTCACGCGCCTTGCGCTGCACTTTGGCATTGATGCGCTTGAATCTGCACTCGCTACGCTGCCCGCAGCGCAAGCGCAGTCTGCTGCGCGTGTACTGCCGAATATACGCACCGCGTTAAGTTAAACAGCGCTGCATGCTGCGGCTCGACACACTGCCTGCGGCCACTGCGAGAGTCTTCGCGCATCTTTATGCCGAACCCTTGTTGAGCGGGTTTACGCTCATTGGCGGCACAGCACTCAGTTTGCAAATCGGCCACCGGCAAAGCGAAGACCTCGATTTTTATCGCGCTGCAGAGCAACTTCCCAGCCGCACCATCAACACCGTACTCGCCAACGCACGCCGCGCCGGGTTTGATGTGCATGACATGCTGTCGCCCTCGCAACTTTCGCAAACGCGCATCTACTACGCGGTTGATCTGCACGATTGGGTGCAGGATTGGGCGATAGGCGGCGTCAAGGTGACGTTCAGTGTGTTCAATGGCTATGGCCCGCAAATGCGCGCGATCATGGCGTATCCGCGTATGGCTGACGAAAATACAGAAGCTGCGCAACGCTTCAGCATACTGGGCATAGAAGGATTATTCGCCGCGAAAAGTTGCCTGCTAACACGCCGAGCGCGCTCACGCGATCTATTCGATCTTTACACGCTGATGCACGAACACGGCTACTCAGTGCGCCAGCTATTCGATGTAATTCGTCGTATCGATCCCAGCGCCAACGCCGATCATCACCGTGACGTGCTGCGTGGCTTGATCCCACTGGATACCACCGACGAAGGCTTTGCGGGCATCGGCGTAACCATTACGCTCGATGCGCTCTACGCTTTTTTCGAGGAACGCATCAGCGAATATGAGCGCGACGAAGCGCGGCGAATCGTCGCGCAAGTGCGCAGCAGCAAGCTGCGTCACAATTAACCGATTTCAGCCGATGGATGATTCTGTGCGGCAAGCCGTAGCTCCAGTCATGCCATAATTACGGCATGAAAATCGCCATCCTCAACGACTATCTGCGCCGCTCGCAAGTCTCCGCAGATTGGTCGAACATCGCCAAGACTTGCGACATCACGGTGTTTGACCGTGCCATTCCACTGGTAGAAGTGGCGGCAACGCTCAAGCCGTTTGACATTATCAGTACGCTGCGCGAGCGCATGCCGATTAATCGCGCATTGCTGGCGCAATTGACGAACCTCAAAATGCTGGCTATCACGGGCCTTTACAATCGTACGCTGGATGTCGCCGCGGCCACCGAGCGCGGCATTGTGGTGTCGTTTACCGAGTTGCGTGGCTCGTATCGCAAGGCTACCAGTGAATTGACGTGGGGGTTGATGCTGGCTGTGGCACGGCACATTCCGTTTGAAGCCAACAAAATGCGGCAGGGCGGCTGGCAGAATACCGCTGGCTTTACGCTGCACGGGCGCACGCTGGGCTTGCTGGGCCTGGGGCGGCAGGGGCGCTATATGGTGCCGGTGGCCAAGGCGTTCGGCATGGAGGTTATCGCGTGGAGCCAGAATCTCACCGCTGAATTCGCCGCGCAGCACGGCGTGCGGCGCGTTGAAAAAGATGAATTGTTCGCACTGAGCGATGTGCTGAGTGTGCATCTGGTGCTGGGCGAACGCACACGCAAGATGGTTGGCGCGCGTGAACTGGCGTTAATGAAGCCTTCCGCGATCCTGGTGAACACTGCACGTGGGCCGATCATTGATGAAGATGCGTTGATTACCGCCTTGCGTGACAAACGCATAGCGGGCGCGGGGCTGGATGTGTTTACGCACGAGCCGCTGGCGGATGACAGCCCCCTGCGTTCACTGCCCAACGTGGTGTTGATGCCGCATCAGGGCCACAACGTTGAAGAGTTTTTTCAGGTGGCATATGCGGATGTGGTTGAGAACATCACCGCATTCCTGGCTGGCAAACCCATACGGATTTTGACGCCAGAGCGCAATGCGAGCAATGTACAGGCGATTTAATCTACGGAAATAATGTTTAAATACAAATACTTATGTATTTTTAGGTTTGCCGCTGCTGCAGCGTTAGTCTGCGCAACAGCCGTGGCGCAGGCGCAGCCTGCGTATCCGCGCAAACCCATCCGCCTGATTGTCGGCTTTCCACCCGGTGGCAACGCCGATGCATCCGCACGGTTGATTGCGACGCGCATGGGAGATGCGCTCGGCACGACGTTTGTGGTTGAAAACCGCAGCGGCGCCGGTGGTAGTGTGGCAGCGCAGATTGCCTCGCGCGCGGCACCCGATGGATACACGCTGTTATGGTCGAGCCCCGGTGCGCTGACCATCAACCGTATCATGGAGCACAACCTGCCGTATAACGCAGATACGGCATTTACGCCGGTCGGGCGCACGTTTACGTTTTGCAACGCATTGATCGTGCGCCCCGATTCGCCATTGACCACCGTGGCGCAACTGGTGACGTATGCCAAAGAGAAACCAGGCCAGTTGCAGTACGGCACACAGGGCGTGGGTTCGGCCGGGCATCTGTCGGCGCAGATGTTGCAAAACGTGGCGGGCGTTAGTTTGAGTCATATTCCGTATAAAGGTGGCGGTGAGCTGGTCACGGCGGTGATTGGCGGCGAGGCGCCGTCGGCCTTTGTCAGCACGCTGGCGGCAGGCGCCATGCGCAGCCGCTTGCGCGTACTGGCAGTCACTTGCCAGCAGCGCGAAATCAGTCTGCCCGATGTGCCCACTATGCACGAAGCCGGCGTGAAAAGTTACGATGCCTCATTCTGGTTTGGCATTATGGCCCCGGCGGGTACGCCAGCGGCCATCATCACGCGGCTGAATAAGGAGCTGCGCGACGCACTGACCGGGGCGGAGGTCGATAAACTGGCGCGCAGTCAGGGCTTGAACCCTGCGCCGAGTTCGCCGCAGGAGTTCGCAGCCATCATCAAGGCAGACTACGAAAAGTGGAAAAAAGTGATCGGGCGTTCTTGAGTTGGCGGCGCTTGACCCAATAACCTGAGTAACGTACTCTAGTATTTATGGGATCAGTATAAGATATTGTTTTTAAAGGATAAATTATGGACAGCGTAGACCTGCAAGTACTCAAATCAGCGTGCGACTGGATGAAATCTGGGCATCGCGTAGTGATGGCGACTGTGGTGAAAACCTGGGGCTCGGCACCGCGGCCCATCGGCGCGCTTACCGCGATACGCGACGATGGCATGGTGGTCGGTTCCGTATCCGGCGGCTGTGTTGAGGACGACATGATTCTGCGCGTGCGTAACCGCGAACTGGTGCAGGATAAGCCTGCGACCACGCAATACGGCGTATCGGCTGAAGAAGCGCAGCGCTTCGGTTTGCCGTGCGGCGGCACACTCGAACTCGTGCTGGAGCCGCTGAAGGCTGAAAGCGGTCTGGATAAATTGCTCGCGCACGTTGAGCGTCACGAGCTGGTAAAGCGCACGCTGAATATGGAAAGTGGTCTTGCAACGATTGAACCTGCGGTGAATTCTGATCAGCTTACGTTCGACGAAAAAACCTTTGTCACCATTCACGGCCCGCGCTGGCGCTTGCTGATTATCGGGGCAGGGCAGTTGTCGAAGTACCTCGCGCAGATGGGGCAGGCGCTGGATTACAACGTGGTGGTGTGTGATCCACGCGAAGAATACGCCGATACCTGGGATGTGCCCGGTGCGGAATTAAAACGCGGCATGCCGGACGACGTGGTGACTGAACTTAATCTGGATGGCCACAGCGCCGTGGTCACGCTCACGCACGACCCCAAGCTCGACGATATGGCACTGCTCGAAGCCTTGAAGTCGCCCGCGTTTTACGTTGGTGCCATCGGCTCGAAAAAGAATAACGACTCGCGCCGCGAACGGCTGGCGGGGTTCGATTTGTCTGCGGGCGAAATTGCGAAACTGCGCGGCCCGGTGGGTTTGAAAATCGGCAGCAAAACGCCACCCGAAATCGCCATTGCCATTCTTGCTGAAATGACTGCCGTGAAAAACGGCGCAAAAATTATCGAGACGATAGAAATGCCCAAAGCCACCGTTGCCGGTTGCACCGTCACTTAGCGTTAGCAAGCACCTGTAAAAACGGCATTAAAACAAATACTTATATTTATTTGTCTGCGGCAGGAAAAGCTGTAGTCGAGCTGCCTGCCTGCGCGTTAATGAGCGTAACGCAGATGGCTGCGTCAAAGGAGTGCCGGTGAACAACAGACTCGTCATGTGCTTGCTGATGCTGGTAGCGGCATCAGGCTCGGTTGCGAAAGACGAACCCAAAGACGATGGCGTTAAAGTCGGCAAGGCATCGTCGCTGCGCAATCTCGTGCCCGCTGAAGGGCTGGAAAAGCAGGCCGCGTTGCAATACACGCAGCTCAAGCAGGAGATGGGTGCAAAGAAAGCTCTGGCGCCCGACAACTACCCCGAGCTGATTCGGCTGCGCGAGATTGCCAAGCGCATTATTCCGCATGCCACGCGATTTAACCCGCGCGCCGCCAAGTGGCAGTGGGAAGTGAATCTGATTGGATCGAACCAGATCAACGCGTTTTGTATGCCCGGTGGCAAGATTGCGTTTTACACCGGCATCCTGCGTCAATTGAAACTGACCGACGATGAAGTTGCGATGGTCATGGGGCACGAAATTGCGCACGCGCTGCGCGAGCACGCGCGTGAGCAGGCGGGCAAGAATGCGCTGACGAAAATCGGCGCTATTGGCTTATCAGTGGCCACGGGTGGAAAGTACGATGGTCTGGTGCATTCCGGGGCAAACCTGCTGTCACTCAAGTTTTCACGCGGCGACGAAACGGATGCCGATCTGGTGGGCCTCGATATCGCAGCGCGAGCAGGCTACGATCCGCGCGCTGGCGTTACGCTGTGGAAAAAAATGAGCGCCGCCAGCAAAGGCGCGCCACCGCAATGGCTGTCCACCCACCCGTCAGGGCCTACCCGTATCAAAGAAATCGAGGCGCACCTGAAAGAAGCCTTGCCGCTCTACGAGCGGGCGGAAAAACCCAAGCCCTGGGTTGCACCCGTGGCACGTGCCACGCCACCCCCGCAATAAATAGGGTCACGCTACCTGCTAATTTGGCTCAGCGTCCAAAAGAAGACCGTGTTCGCGGTACAATCGTGCAAACTTAGCGGGGTATCGTCATGCGTGTAGCCATTATCGGCGGTGGCACTATCGCCACCTTATTTATTGAACACATTAATCGCGGCGATCTGGGTGAGGCGAAAGTAGTGGCTGTGGTTGGACGCAGCGACACCTCGCGCGGCAAACCGCTGGCCAGCGAACACGGCATTGCGTACGTCACCACGTTGGAAGAGTTGCTGGCACAGCGGCCTGAAGTAGTGGTCGAAGCCGCCTCGCATGAGGCCGTACGCGAATTTGGCGTGGCGTTGCTCGAAAAAGGCATCGCCTTGATCGTGTTGTCGGGAGGCGCATTGTGTGACGATGCGCTGCGCGCAAAGCTGGAAAACGCCGCAATGACGAGTGGCGCGATGCTGTATGTGCCTTCCGGCGGCATTTGCGGGCTGGACGCGCTGAAAACCATGTGCATCGCAGGTGTGGAGGAAGTGTCCATTGCCGTCACCAAGCCGCCCGCCGCGTGGAAGGGCATCGCCTACGTTGAACAGCAGGGCTTTAATCTGGAAGGCTTGACGCAACCGTTGACGCTGTTCGACGGCAGCGCGCGCGATGGCGTGCCGCTGTTCCCCGCGAATGTCAATATTGCCGCAGTACTCAGCATGGCCGGCGTGGGTTTTGACCGTACGCGCCTGAAAGTTGTGGCCGACCCGTCGCTGACGCTCAATACACACTACATCACGCTACGCGGCAAAACCGGCAATGTCAGCATCAAACTCGAAAGCGTAGCGTCGCCCGACAATCCCAAAACATCGTGGCTGGCTTGCTACAGCGCACTGGCGGCCTTGAAGTATGCCAAGTCACCGGTGCGCTACGGTACGTAATACCAAACTATGGTTTGAACCAATACGGCGTCTGCGTCTTGAACACGTTCTTGGGAATCATGCCGTAAACCACCTGATTCAGATTGACCGCTTCTGCCACGCGAAAATCCACAGCAATACTGGATAGCTGATAGGCATCGCGTGCGGACAAGCCTTTTTCCTGCATCAGAAAATTCACCGTTTCCTGTGCGGCTGCTTTCAATGCCAGATTCAAGTCTTTGTCGACACCCATGGCAATGTAATGTGTGCCGGTTTCGGCTCGTGGCCAAGTAAGGTTTTTACCTTTAGCCTTGTGCACAACAAACTGAAACGTTGGTGTCAGGGATGTCTCAATGGCGGTGCCGTCAATCTCACCATCGCCTTGTGCGGAGTGTGCGTCACCGGTAAAGAACAAAGCCCCTTTATTAAACACCGGCAAATATAAAGTCGCCCCTTTAGCCATTTGCTTTAAGTCAAGGTTACCGCCAAAAGCACCCGGTGGACGCGAACTTACAGTAGCCATATCGGCGGGCGGCGCTACAGCCATAATGCCCATAAACGGTGCCAGCGGTACTTCGATTTCAGGTGAAAACAGGGCTACGTTGCGATCCAGATCCAGACGAATAATGCGAAATACGGGCTCGGTCAGCAATTCGGGCAAAACGCCCGTGCCTTTGTTAGTCGCATTGACTCCGTAGGGGACACGGTGCTTTACATCGATCACGCGCACTTCAAGCATGTCGCCGGGCTCGGCGCCCTCAATATAAATTGGCCCTGTCA
This sequence comes from Betaproteobacteria bacterium, assembly GCA_947486575.1. GTDB lineage: Bacteria > Pseudomonadota > Gammaproteobacteria > Burkholderiales > SG8-41 > UBA5216. The sequence continues at coordinate 33,460 of CANKUB010000044.1, forward strand.
ATACATGCGTCCCCATGCCGGGCACTGGCTTTGCGCGGCCATAGACATCAATCACATCTTTCAGCACTTCATTGGGTTTTACACCCAGCCCTTTCAAGGTGATTAATAGAAGCGGTGGAGCGCAAGGGTTCCCGCCAATAATCTGAATGAATTGAAAGACTTGCCGTAAGTATCGCTGTACTTTTTCGCCGGTGCCAAGCAGACTCTTAGCGTTGACAACAACGTGGAGAGAC
>CANKUB010000045.1 GCA_947486575.1 Betaproteobacteria bacterium
ACAACAAAACCGCCTTCAATCAAAACCCTCAGGGAATTTGAAAAAATTCCACGTCACAAAAGCGCAACCAGCGCTGCATCGTCAAACCATACCCCGTCAACCATCACCTATCGTGCAAATCAAACCATCAAATTACTTGCTCGCGCTCAACCACTCAGACTTAAGGAAAACCACGACGAACATTATCAAGCGGCTACTTGCGGTTCCGGTTATTACTTTCGGGTTGTTGGCAGGAGCGCCATCAGTCTACGCAACCCCAATTTCATGGACGCTTCAGGACGTGGCTCTCCAGGATGGCGGCACGGCATCAGGGTCTTTTTCGTATGATTCCTCAACCAATACCTACGCGGGCTGGAACATATTCGTGTCCGCGAACGGGCCCCGGCCGGTTTACAACTACCTGCCTGGCGTGGATGGCGGTTTTGCGGGAAGCCCGACTGCATTCATGGTAGATTTTGTTGCATTCACGGCAGACCCAGCCTCTGGTCATATCTTCGTTTAAGTTTTGAGAGTGCGTTGACAGATGCGGGAGGCACAACAAACCTGGCGCTTGGAGGGTTATCGTGCGATTGCAGCAACTGCGATTACTTAACCCCAATTATTTCGGGCTCTGTAACGTCAATGTCAGCGGTTCCTGAACCCGAAACCTATGCCATGATGCTCGCGGGCTTGGGTTTGCTGGGGTTTGCTGCACGCCGTAGAAAACAAACGACAGCGGTCTGATCGCGCATTGCAATGACAACCCTCCACTGAGGCGGGGGGTTGTTTGTGCGCCAGGCAGAAGTGCACTCTTGCGGGTGTAAGTCCCGCCACGAGTTGATCACAGCGAGTGAAGCGAAGCGCAACTGCACGAGGGCGACCGAGTGTGGGGAGGAAGCGTGGAGCGAAGCTGCGAGCCGATGGACAAGAACCGGATAAAAGGCACTGCCAAGCAGGGCGAGCGGGCGTGATGCCGCGAAGCTCTCGAGATCAAGGCCAAGCGGCGTAAATCCGGCGGTTGTGCCGCGAACGAGTGTGCCGGCACGCGGCGGGTTACGACGCAAAGAGCGCGTCTTTCGTGAAATGTGCCGCCCGACGGATTTGTTGGGTGATCACGTAACTCTCGCCATGCAATTTGAAGCCCACCCCGCCTTCGCGTATAATGCGAACCTCAAGTAGCGGGACGGGCCTAAGTGTTTAGACCTGTCCCGCTTTGCATATCTAGCGCCCTAACGGGCGTTGAAAATATTTTAATAAAATCAGGAGGTTGCCGTGTCACCACGTACGCCCGCGATCCTCGTACTCAAGGACGGGACGGTATTTCGTGGCACGTCTATTGGGGCTGACGGGCTGTCGGCTGGCGAGGTGGTTTTTAATACCGCCATGACCGGTTATCAGGAGATTCTTACTGACCCGTCGTATTGCCGCCAGATTGTTACGCTGACTTATCCGCACATCGGTAACACGGGCGCTAACGAAGAAGACGTCGAGTCGGATCGCGTTTTTGCTGCCGGGCTGGTGATTCGTGATTTGCCGTTGCTGGCGTCAAACTTTCGCATGAAGTGGACGCTGGATGAATACCTCAAGCGCGAAAACGTGGTGGCGATTGCAGATATTGATACGCGCAAACTCACGCGCATTTTGCGTGACAAAGGTGCGCAGGAAGGCTGCATCATCGCGGGCGTGGTTGATGAAAAAGCGGCGCTGAAAGCGGCGCAGGATTTCCCCGGTTTGAAGGGCATGGATTTGGCCAAGGTAGTGAGCTGCACACAAAACTACGCTTGGGATGAAACCGTTTGGACACTGGGCAAAGGCTACGGCAAACTCACTGACGCGAAATTCCATGTTGTCGCTTACGATTTTGGTGTTAAGCGCAATATTCTGCGCATGCTCGCTGCACGAGGCTGCAAGCTCACTGTTGTGCCTGCGCAAACGTCTGCGCATGACGTGCTGGTACTGAAACCCGATGGCGTGTTTTTGTCCAACGGCCCCGGCGACCCGGAGCCTTGTGATTACGCGATTGCGGCGATAAGTGAATTGCTGGATAAAAGCGTGCCGCTGTTTGGTATTTGTCTGGGCCATCAGTTAATGGGCCTCGCCAGTGGTGCGCAAACTATCAAAATGAAATTCGGACATCACGGTGCGAATCACCCGGTGCAGGATCTGGATACCGGTCGCGTAATGATTACCAGCCAGAATCACGGCTTTGCGGTGGATGCAAAAACGCTGCCTGCGAATTGCCGCGTTACGCATGTGTCTTTGTTCGACGGTAGCCTGCAAGGTTTTGCGCGCACGGATAAACCGGCGTTTTGTTTTCAGGGGCATCCAGAGGCGAGTCCGGGGCCGCATGATGTGGCGTATTTATTTGATAAGTTTGTGAAAATGATGGAAGGCGTTCGTTCAAGCAATGCCTAAGCGTAGCGACATAAAAAGCATTCTAATCATCGGCGCAGGCCCGATCATCATCGGTCAGGCGTGCGAGTTTGATTACTCCGGCGCGCAGGCGTGCAAGGCGCTGCGCGAGGAGGGCTATCGTGTGGTGCTGGTGAATTCAAACCCGGCCACCATCATGACCGACCCCGGCATGGCGGATGCGACCTACATCGAGCCGATCACCTGGCAGATGGTCGAAAAAATCATCGCCATCGAAAAACCGGACGCGTTGCTGCCGACGATGGGCGGACAAACCGCACTGAACTGCGCGCTTGATCTCGCCAAGCACGGCGTGCTGGAAAAATACGGCGTGGAAATGATCGGCGCTTCCAAAGAAGCCATCGACAAAGCCGAAGATCGCGAAAAATTCAAAAAGGCGATGGCGAAGATTGGCCTTGATAGCCCGCGCTCGGCACTTGCGCATTCGCTGGAAGAAGCGTTGCAAGTGCAGGCGATGGTGGGCTATCCGACGATTATCCGCCCATCGTTTACGCTCGGCGGCACCGGCGGCGGCATTGCCTACAACAAGGAAGAATTCGTATCTATTGTAGAGCGTGGTATCGACGCCAGTCCCACGCATGAAATTCTGATTGAAGAATCGGTCATCGGCTGGAAAGAATTCGAGATGGAGGTGGTGCGTGATCGTAAAGACAATTGCATCATCATCTGCTCAATCGAAAATCTGGATGCGATGGGTGTGCATACCGGTGATTCGATCACCGTGGCGCCGGCGCAGACGCTGACGGACAAAGAATATCAAATCATGCGTAACGCTTCGATCGCGTGCTTGCGCGAGATTGGCGTTGAAACTGGCGGCTCGAATGTGCAGTTTGGCATCAACCCGAAAGACGGGCGCATGGTCATTATCGAGATGAATCCGCGCGTGTCGCGCTCGTCAGCATTGGCGTCGAAAGCGACGGGTTTCCCGATTGCAAAAGTCGCGGCCAAGCTCGCAGTGGGTTATACGCTGGATGAATTGCGCAACGACATTACCGGTGGCGCAACACCGGCATCGTTCGAGCCGACGATTGATTATGTCGTCACAAAAATTCCGCGTTTTGCGTTTGAGAAATTCCCCTCCGCCGATGATCGCCTGACCACGCAGATGAAATCGGTGGGCGAAGTGATGGCGATGGGTCGCACGTTTCAGGAGTCAATGCAAAAAGCGTTGCGCGGTCTTGAAGTGGGCGTTGATGGTTTTAACCAGCGCACGCGCGACCGCGAAGTGATCGAGGCTGAACTTGGCAGGCCGGGGCCGGATCGCATCTGGTATGTGGGCGATGCGTTCGAGTGTGGTTTTACGCTCGACGAAGTGTACGCGCTGACGCATATCGACCCGTGGTTTCTGGCGCAGATCAAAGACCTGATCGATATCGAAATGGTGCTCGACGATCAGCAGTTGGTGAATATCGACGCGGATGCCATGCGCCGCTTAAAGCGTAAGGGTTTCTCTGACCGGCGGCTCGCGCATTTGCTTAAATCTACCGAAACAGACGTGCGAAATCGCCGCCACAATCTTGGCGTGCGCCCGGTGTATAAGCGCGTGGATACCTGCGGCGCAGAGTTCGCCACCAACACCGCGTACATGTATTCCACGTACGAAGAAGAATGCGAATCACAGCCGACAACGCGCAAAAAAATTATGGTGCTGGGCGGCGGGCCAAATCGTATCGGGCAGGGTATTGAGTTTGATTACTGCTGCGTGCATGCGTCACTCGCGTTGCGCGAAGATGGCTTTGAAACCATCATGGTCAACTGCAATCCGGAAACCGTTTCAACCGATTACGATACGTCTGATCGCTTGTATTTTGAGCCGTTAACGCTCGAAGACGTGCTCGAAATCGTGCATATCGAAAAGCCTTTCGGCGTGATCGTGCAGTTTGGCGGGCAAACGCCATTGAAACTCGCGCGTGATCTTGAAGCGAATGGCGTGCCGATTATCGGCACCTCGCCGGATTCGATTGACGTGGCCGAAGACCGCGAGCGTTTTCAAAAGCTGCTGCACAAATTAAAATTAAAGCAGCCGCCGAATCGTACCGTGCGTAGCGCAGCAAAAGCTTTGCAGGCCGCTGAAGAAATCGGCTACCCACTGGTGGTGCGCCCGTCATACGTGCTGGGTGGGCGCGCGATGGAAATCGTGCATCAGAAAGAAGACCTTGAACGTTATATGCGCGAGGCGGTGAAGGTATCGAATGATTCACCCGTGCTGTTGGATCGCTTTTTGAATGACGCGATTGAAGTCGATGTCGATGCGGTGTCCGACGGCAAGCAGGTGATTATCGGCGGCGTGATGGAGCATATCGAGCAGGCGGGCGTGCATTCGGGTGACTCGGCGTGTTCGTTGCCGCCGTTTTCGCTGTCACCGGAATTGCAGGCCGAAATGCGTCGCCAAACCGTATTGATGGCGAAGGGCTTGAATGTTGTCGGCTTGATGAACGTGCAATTTGCCATTCAAAAACACGGCGATACCGATGTGGTGTACGTGCTGGAAGTGAACCCGCGTGCATCGCGCACCGTGCCTTTCGTGTCGAAGGCTACGGGCTTGCCGCTGGCGAAAATTGCTGCGCGCTGCCAGTCTGGAAAATCTCTTTTAAATCAAATGGTTACACAAGAAGTTGTGCCGCCGTATTTCTCGGTGAAAGAAGCGGTGTTTCCGTTCATCAAATTCCCCGGCGCGGATACGATACTCGGCCCGGAAATGAAATCCACGGGCGAAGTGATGGGCGTGGGCGAAACGTTTGGTGTTGCGTTTGTGAAATCGCAGATGGCGGCGGGCGAACGCTTGCCGTCGTCGGGCAAAGTGTTTATCAGCGTGCGTGATGGCGATAAAGATCGCGCAGTTGAAATCGGCCGGGCGCTGGATGCTTTAGGTTTTGCGCTGGTGGCGACGCGCGGCACGGCCAATGCGCTGACCACCGCTGGACTCAAATGCACGCCGATCAACAAAGTCGCCGAAGGCCGCCCGCATATTGTTGATATGATTAAAAACGCCGAGATTGTGCTGGTGGTGAATACGGTGGAAGAATCGCGCAAAGCGATCAAGGATTCGTATGCGATTCGTCGCGCAGCGTTGCAGCATCGGGTGCCGGTCTACACCACGATTGCTGGCGCGCGTGCAGCGTGCGCAGGCATGGCAGAAGCGCGCGAGTTGCGCCCGTATGCCTTGCAGGATTTGCATAAGCGCCTGGTAGCGGCATAGGAGGGGGCAAAAATGAGTTTGAGCAAAGTTCCATTAACCGTGCGTGGCGCAGACCGAATGCGCGTTGAACTGCATGATCTGAAAACCGTGCAGCGTCCGGCGATTATTGCGGCGATTGCCGAGGCGCGCGCACACGGTGATCTGTCGGAAAACGCCGAATATCACGCAGCCAAAGAGCGGCAGAGTTTTATCGAGGGGCGCATCGCCGATCTCGATGGCAAAATTTCCAACGCAGAAATTATTGATCCCGCCAAGCTGGATGCCGATGGCCGTTGCGTATTTGGTGCAACCGTGGCGCTGGAGGAGTTAGAGAAAGGTACTAAAGTTACCTACCAGATCGTCGGCGAAGATGAGGCCGATATCAAGCAGGGAAAAATCTCGATTGGCTCGCCAATTGCACGTGCGCTGATTGGAAAGTCAGCCGGTGACATTGCAGAGGTACAGGCACCGGGTGGCGTGCGGGAATACGAGATTCTGGATGTGTCGTACGTGTAAATAAGGTTTCGTACGAGCCTTTGCTCCGTGGTTCAACGGCCCTGAAAACTCCGCTTCGTACGCCGCTGCTTGTTGCGTGCTTTGGGCTTGTGCGTGGGCGCTGGCTTTGCGCCTGTTTCTGCCGGTTTCGGACGGTGCATTACCAGAACTTTGCCGATGTGCTGCACCAGGGTGGCATCCAGTGTTGTGCTGATTTCGCCGAGTATAGTCAGGCGTGAAGCACGTTCATCACCGTGCACTCTTATCTTGATGAGTTCGTGACTTTTCAGATGCACGTCAATCTCAGTCAGTACGGCAGGTGTCAGGCCTGCATCGCCGATGATGACCACGGGTTCAAGATGATGTGCGGCCGCCTTGAGTGTGCGGCGTTGGGTTGGTGTGAGTTCGTTCATGCGTATAGTGTAAGGCATTTGACCGCAACGTAATGACTGTTCTCATGGTTGAAAGTGGCTGAATATGGTTAAGCGTACCCAAACCAGCAAAGCCTGGATGATGCGGCATGTCAACGACCCCTACGTCAAACTGGCGACGGCGGAAGGCATGCGTTCGCGCGCGGCTTACAAGTTGCTGCAAATCAACGAAAAAGATCAACTGCTCAAATCCGGCATGGTGGTGGTGGATTTGGGCGCAACGCCCGGCGGCTGGTCGCAAGTGGCGGCGCGCATCGTCGGGCCTGCTGGACGCGTAATCGCCATTGATTTACTGGAAATGACAGGCTTGCCTGGCGTTAGGTTTCTTCAGGCCGACTTCTCGGAAGATGCAGGGCTGGCCGCGCTGGAGCGAGAGTTGGCAGGCAAGCGCGTAGACCTTGTGCTTTCGGACATGGCACCCAATATCAGCGGTATCGCCTTGGCGGATCAGGCCAAGTTGATCGGTTTGGTGGAAATGGCGCTGGATTTTGCGGCTAAGCATCTGAATAAAAAAGGAAATTTTCTGGTGAAAGTGTTTCAGGGTGCGGGCTTTGATGAATTTGTCACGGCCATGCGCAGCGTGTTTGTGCAGGTGCAAACGCGCAAGCCGGATGCGTCACGCAAAGGCTCGCGTGAAGTTTATTTGCTGGGCAAGGGTTTGAAGTGAAGTCGTGGCGTAACTTGCGTGTGAATAAGTGGTCAAAAGCCGGTAATAGTGCGCACATTGGGTCTGTATTCCGTGCTGCGCCACTGGCAGAAAACGTTTAGAATTGAAACACCTACGTAATATTGCTACAGAAGTTTTTTCAATTTGCTTTATTAACCGCCATGCATGATCAGAAAGCTGCACGTCAGTGCAGCGAGGAGCGCATTTGAATAATCTCGTAAAAACGGTGGCGATCTGGCTGGTGATAGCCATCGTGCTGATGACGGTGTTCAATCAGGTCGGCACGCAGAAGACGACGCAAAAGCCGATGGAGTATTCCCAGTTCATTGACGAGGTGAAGCAGGGGCGTGTGGCCAAAGTCATGATCGAAGGCCGCGTGGTGCGCGGGGTAAAACAGACCGGCGAAAAATTTACCACCTATGCGCCGTCGGACATCTGGCTGGTGAGCGATTTGCTGAAGGCCGGCGTGATCGTCGAGGCCAAGGCCGAAGAAGAACAAAGCTTCCTCACGCAGGTATTTATTTCGTGGTTCCCGATGCTGCTGCTGATTGGCGTGTGGGTGTTTTTCATGCGGCAGATGCAGGGTGGCGGGCGCGGCGGCGCGTTCTCATTCGGCAAGAGCAAAGCGCGCATGCTCGACGAATCGAATAACACAGTAACTTTCGCTGACGTTGCAGGCTGCGAAGAGGCCAAGGAAGAAGTCGCTGAACTGGTTGAATTTTTACGCGACCCATCAAAATTCCAGAAGCTCGGTGGACGTATTCCACGTGGCGTGTTGATGGTGGGTAGTCCTGGCACCGGAAAAACGTTGCTGGCGCGCGCCATTGCTGGCGAAGCGAAAGTGCCGTTCTTCTCGATTTCCGGTTCGGACTTTGTAGAGATGTTTGTTGGCGTAGGCGCGGCACGCGTGCGTGACATGTTCGAGAACGCGAAAAAGCACGCGCCGTGTATTGTGTTCATCGACGAGATTGACGCAGTGGGCCGTCAACGCGGTGCGGGTTTGGGCGGCGGTAACGACGAGCGCGAGCAAACGCTGAATCAATTGCTGGTCGAGATGGATGGTTTTGAGGCGAATGCGGGCGTGATCGTGATTGCGGCAACCAACCGGCCTGATGTGCTTGATCCGGCGCTGCTGCGTCCGGGCCGTTTTGACCGGCAAGTAGTGGTGCCACTGCCGGACATACGCGGGCGTGAACAGATTCTGCTGGTGCATATGCGCAAGGTGCCGATTGCGCCCGATGTCAAAGCAGAAATCATTGCGCGCGGTTCGCCGGGCATGTCGGGTGCTGATCTGGCGAATCTGGTGAACGAGGCGGCGCTGTTCGCCGCGCGTGGCAACAAGCGCTTGGTGGACATGGATGATTTCGAGCGTGCCAAAGACAAAATATTCATGGGCGCCGAACGCAAATCGATGGTGATTACCGAGGAAGAAAAACGCGCCACGGCTTACCATGAGTCAGGGCACGCAATCGTTGGCGTATCGCTGCCGGGTATTGATCCGGTGCATAAAGTCACCATCATCCCGCGCGGACGCGCACTGGGCCTGACGTGGGTGCTGCCGGAGCGCGATCGCATCAGCCAGTATAAAAATCAAATGCTGGCGCAGATCAGTTTTCTGTTCGGCGGGCGTATCGCCGAAGAGTTATTCGTGCATGACATCTCCACCGGTGCGTCGAACGACTTTGAACGCGCCACGCAACTGGCGCGCGATATGGTCACGCGCTTTGGCATGTCCGATTCGATGGGGCCGATGGTCTACGGTGAGAATGAAGGCGAAGTGTTTCTGGGCCGCTCAGTGACCACAACCAAAAATATGTCTGAATCGACCCTGCAAAAAGTCGATATGGAAATTCGTCGTATCATCGATCAGCAATATGCGATTGCGCGCAAGATTCTTGAGGACAGCCGCGACAAAGTTGAAGCCATGACCAAAGCGTTGATGGAGTGGGAAACCATCGACGCGGATCAGATCAAAGACATCATGGAAGGCCGTGCGCCGCGTGCGCCCAAGCCGCTGCAAGCCGCTACGCCACCGGCGAGCGACAGTACCCCGCCCAGCACGACAGCACCCGCTGCGCCTGCGGCGGAGACGTAGGGCCGCCAAAGCGTGAGCGAACAACAGGTGAAAAAGTGAACGGGTAAGCCTCTAAGGTGCTGTTTCCCGCTCACGTGTTCAGTAGTTCTGCTCCGCAGCAGGTGTTCCCTTGACCCGTTCACCATGTATTTAACCTGTGGCAAATTCAAGCTGCCGTTGACCCGCCCATTGATCATGGGCGTGCTCAATGTCACGCCAGATTCGTTCTCGGATGGCGGAAGATTTATTCAATTAAAACAATCACTTGTGCACGCGCACGCATTGATTGCCGAGGGCGCGGATATTCTCGATATTGGCGGTGAATCCACCCGCCCCGGCGCAGCCCCGGTCAGTCTGGATGAAGAACGGCGGCGTGTGTTGCCCGTGCTGGAAAGCCTTGCAGGCAGTACGGTAGCGCTTTCAATAGACACGCAAAAGCCAGAACTCATGCGCGAGGCCGTCGCGGCGGGTGCTGCGATGGTAAATGATGTAAATGGCTTTCGTGCACCTGGCGCGTTTGAAGCGGTGGCGGACAGCAATGCCGCGATTTGCATCATGCACATGCAGAATGATCCGCGCAGCATGCAGCAGAATCCCGGTTATGATGATGTCACGCTGGAGGTGCGCGACTATCTCGCGGCACGTATAAAGGCCGCAGCAGCAGCGGGTATAACGGGTGAGCGTATCGTGATTGATCCGGGATTCGGCTTTGGCAAAACGCTGGAACATAACCTCAAGTTACTGCGGGAGTTATGCTATTTCAGCGCGTTGGGCTGCGCGCTGCTGGCGGGGCTTTCGCGTAAAGCCATGCTGGGGAAAATAACCGGTCGCGAACGCGATCAGCGATTACACGCCAGTACAGCGGCCGCGTTGATTGCCGTGCAAAATGGCGCGAACATCGTGCGCGTTCACGATGTAGCGGCGACGCGGGATGTGTTGGCGGTATGGCACGCCGTGTCGCATGCAGCAGTTACCTAGCAACGATGCAACCTTGCGATTGAGAAAATGATGAGCAGAAAATATTTCGGTACCGACGGTGTGCGTGGCAAGGTAGGCAAGGCGCCGATCACGCCGGATTTTGTTTTGCGTCTGGGTTATGCTGCAGGCAAAGTACTGGCTGCGCATCAGGCCGAAGGCGAGCGGCCTGCTGTGCTGATTGGCAAAGATACGCGGATTTCGGGTTACATGTGTGAATCTGCGCTTGAGGCCGGATTTACTGCGGCTGGCGTAGATGTGAAGCTGGTGGGGCCGATGCCGACACCGGCAGTAGCGTATCTCACCCGGGCGTTGCGTCTTGCCGCCGGTGTGGTGATCAGCGCATCGCACAATCCGTACGACGACAACGGCATCAAGTTTTTCAGCGGTGACGGTGAAAAATTGCCGGATAGCGTTGAGGCCGCCATAGAGGCGCAGATCGACCGGCCGATGGTGTGCCAGACTTCATCTAAGCTGGGCAAAGTACGCCGTATTGACGATGCGGCAGGTCGCTATATTGAATTCTGCAAAGGCACGTTCCCGACGAATCTCAATCTGCGCGGCTTGAAAATTGTAGTCGATTGCGCGCATGGCGCTGGTTATCACGTGGCACCACCGGTGTTTCACGAGTTGGGTGCAGAGGTTGTTGCCATTGGTGCCGCGCCTGACGGCTTTAACATTAACGACAAGGTGGGCGCCACCAACCCGCAAGCGTTGCAAAAAGCGGTGATCGCCGAGAAGGCTGACCTCGGCATCGCACTGGATGGCGATGCCGACCGTCTGGTGATGGTGGATGCTGCGGGCAAGGCTTACGATGGCGATCAACTGCTCTATGTGATTGCGCGCGATGTGCAGCGGCGCGGCCTGTTGCGTGGCGGCGTGGTGGGCACGCAGATGAGCAATCTGGCGTTTGAACATGCGCTGGGCGCACTCGGTATTCCGTTCGAGCGCGCCAAGGTGGGCGACCGTTACGTGATTGAGATGATGCAGCAGCGTGGTTGGCGCCTGGGCGGTGAAAACTCCGGGCACATACTGTGCCTCGACCAGCATTCCACGGGAGACGGTATCGTAGCGGCCTTGCAGGTGCTGCGCGCGTTGCGCGAATCGCGGCTGACGCTCAAGCGGGCCTGCGCGCCAGTAGCGCTGTTTCCGCAGGTGATGATTAACGTGCCGGTCAAGTCGCGCGGTGATAAGGCAAACGATAACCGGGTGGCAAAAGTGCTGCTGCAAGCCGAGCGCGATCTTGCCGAAGACGGACGGGTGCTGTTGCGGCCTTCGGGCACAGAACCGGTTATCCGAGTAATGGTTGAAGCCCAGTCGCGCACTAAAGCCGAGCGCTGGGCCAAGGCGATTGCGAGCGCAGTGCAGGCAGCGCGGTAATTAAAAAAACAGGGAGCAGGTATGCGCGAATCAAACATCAGGAACCTCGTAGCGGGATTGGTTTTAGCGGCAGGTGTGCTGGGTGGCTGTGAAGGCATTACCACCGGGACGGAAGTGGCGAATGCGCCGTTGCAGGCAGCAGAAAGCGGTGACAAAGGCGCTTACGCGCCGGTGAAATTTACTTTGAGCGCTGATATGAATCCGCTGGCGTTTAACTTACGCGCGGATTTTTCGCTGGATGCCACGGAATTCGGCAAATCGAATTCCTACCGCGCGGTGTTAACCCAGAACGGCGCCACGGTAGCTTCGCGCAATATCAACGTCAATCATCCGCAGAGTTCACCGCAGGGCGAGGCGCCACCACCTTCCGCATCGGTGCATACGCTGTTTTATGTTGATGTGCCCGGCAGTGGCGAGTATGAGTTGACCATCACCCCAACGAAGCCTGTGGTGATCACCCTGAAAGAGCCCAGAGTTGATGTGCGACGCAATGTGCAGCGCCCGCCGAAATAGCCCGCAAATGCCAAGGTTGTTTTGACCTGATTGCAGAACTGAACATCGTGCAGTAGCACAGCATTGAGAAGTTGCCGGTTGAGTGCGCAAAAACCCCGTTAAATCAACAGCTTTCCGCAGCGCGTCATGGCGGACTTTCGTTGACCGCCAGCCGCTGTCCCGGTAAAATCCAGCACTTAATGTGAGCCGGGTGTTCAATGCGCAGCAAGTTGGTTGTGGGTAACTGGAAGATGAATGGCAACCTGGCTTCAAACCAGACGCTGCTTAAGTCTTTGATTCCATTATTGGCGTCTGTTACACATGCGCGCTGCGCGGTGTGCGTTCCGTATCCCTATTTGGCGCAAACCGAGCAGATTTTGCGGGGGCAGGGTGTTTCGTGGGGTGCGCAGGATGTGTGTGAGTACGAGCACGGCGCGTTTACCGGCGGGGTTTCGGCGGGCATGGTGGCCGATTTTGGATGCCGTTTTGTGATTGTGGGGCATTCGGAGCGCCGTGCGCTGTTTGGCGATACTGATGCGGTGGTGGCAAAAAAATTTGCTGCGGTACTGAAGGCGGGTCTTACGCCGATTTTGTGTGTCGGCGAAACGCTGGCAGAGCGTGAATCGGGCGTGATGGAGCAGGTCATTGCGCGGCAGATGGATGCGGTAATCGCGTTGTCCGGTGTTGCTGGACTGGGGCAGACGGTGATGGCGTATGAGCCGGTGTGGGCGATAGGCACTGGTAAAACAGCCACGCCAGATGAGGCGCAGGCAGTGCATGCGTTCATACGTGAACGGGTGGCGGAACTGGATGTGCGTGCCGGAGATGGTTTGCCCATACTGTACGGCGGCAGCGTCAAAGCGTCGAATGCGGCACAGTTGTTTGCCATGGCGGATATCGACGGCGGGCTAATTGGTGGTGCGGCGCTGGTGGCTGAGGAATTTGCCGCAATTTGTAAAGCGGCTTAAGTATTAAGTAATTGAATTTAATGGAATAATTATGGATCTCGTGGTTTTGATTTTGCACGTTATTGCCGCCGCCGGAATTATCGGCTTGGTGTTGGTGCAGCACGGTAAAGGCGCAGACGTGGGCGCGGCGTTTGGCAGCGGCTCAGCGGGCAGCGTATTCGGCTCGGCCGGTTCGGCCAACTTTCTAAGTCGCATGACGGCAGGCTTGGCGCTGGTGTTCTTTATGACCAGTATCGGGCTGTCTTTTCTGAATAGCAGAAAATCAGCGGGCAAAGGCGTGATGGCCAATCAGCCTGCAGCTACGCAAAGCGCTGCTGATAAGGCGCCAGGGGCAGCAGATGTTCCCACTGCGCCTTCGGCAAAGAGTGAGAAGAGTGATAAAGGTGATAAATCTGACAAAGGTGTTCCCGCCGCTCCGGCGGCAGCAGATGCAAAGGCGGACGAAGCACCGAAAAAGTAGTTTGTAAGCATTATGCCGTCGTGGTGGAATTGGTAGACACGCCGTCTTGAGGGGGCGGTGGCGAAAGCCGTGAGAGTTCGAGTCTCTCCGTCGGCACCAGATTGAAAGTAGTCAGATGGGTTGGAAATGGAAAAAGTTAATTAAAAAAATATTACGTAAAACGCCCAATGCACCGGCATGCTTGAGAATTACTTCCCCATTCTGATGTTTATTGGCGTCGGCCTGCTGGTCGGCGTCGCGCCCATGCTGTTGGGTGGGGGCTTGTCGCGGCTGCTGGGCACCTATAAGCCGACTGAAGAAAAGCTGTCTCCCTATGAATGCGGCTTCGAAGCGTTTGAAGACGCGCGCATGAAATTCGACGTGCGCTACTACCTGGTTGCGATACTGTTCATTCTGTTTGACCTAGAAATCGCGTTTTTATTTCCTTGGGCGATTGTGCTCGGCGAGCAAAGTGAAAGCACGTTTCGATATGTTGCCATGGTCGTGTTCCTCGGCATCCTCATCGTGGGCTTTGTCTACGAGTGGATGAAGGGCGCGCTCGACTGGGAATGAGAGGCTGATCATGGGTGCCATTGAAACACTGAACGAGAATCTGGCCGAAAAAGGATTCATGACGACCTCGGCCGATGCGCTGATTAACTGGACGCGCACCGGTTCATTGTGGCCCATGACGTTTGGTCTGGCCTGCTGCGCGGTGGAAATGATGCACGCGGGCGCTTCGCGCTATGACCTGGATCGCTTCGGCATCGTGTTTCGTCCCAGCCCCCGGCAGTCCGATGTGATGATTGTTGCCGGCACACTGTGCAATAAAATGGCACCCGCACTACGTAAAGTATATGACCAGATGGCCGAGCCGCGCTGGGTGATCTCGATGGGTTCATGCGCCAATGGCGGCGGCTATTATCACTATTCATATTCCGTGGTGCGTGGTTGTGATCGCATCGTGCCGGTTGATATTTATGTGCCAGGCTGTCCGCCCACGGCCGAGGCGCTGCTCTATGGCATTATTCAGCTGCAGAACAAAATTAAACGCACCAACACCATCGCCCGCAGCTAAGATTATTTATACGCCCGCCAATGGCCACACGTATTGAAATTTTGTCCACGGTTGTGCAGTCCGCACTGGGTGATCAGTGTGTGAGCGCCACGATCGCACTGGGCGAATTGACGGTGGTTGCCAAGGCGGAAAATTTGCTGACGGTTGCGCAAAAACTGCGCGATGCGCCCGAGCTCAAATTTGAACAGCTACTCGATTTGTGCGGCATGGATTACAGTGCTTACGGTGCCGGTGGCGATAGTGAGTGGGAAGGACAGCGTTACGCTGTGGTGTATCACTTGCTTAGCATTAGCTACAACTGCCGCTTGCGCCTGCGCGTATTTGCGGCGGACGATGATTTTCCGGTGCTGGATTCGGTGATCGGCGTGTGGCCATCCGCAAATTGGTATGAGCGCGAGGCGTTTGATCTTTACGGCGTCATGTTTACCGGACATCCCGATCTGCGCCGCTTGCTGACAGACTACGGTTTCATTGGTCACCCGTTCCGCAAGGACTTTCCGCTGTCGGGTAATGTCGAAATGCGTTACGACCCCGAAAAGCAACGCGTGATTTACCAGCCGGTGACGATAGAGCCGCGCGAGATTACACCGCGCATTATTCGTGAGCAGCAATACGGCAACAGCGAAGGGTTCCGCAAGGGCTAGTCATCATGGCGGAAATCAGAAATTACACCATGAATTTCGGCCCGCAGCATCCGGCGGCGCACGGCGTATTGCGTCTGGTGCTCGAACTCGATGGCGAAGTGATCGAGCGCGCCGATCCGCACATCGGCCTCTTGCATCGTGCCACCGAAAAGCTGGCAGAACACAAAACCTTTATTCAGTCCGTGCCGTACATGGATCGTCTCGATTACGTGTCGATGATGGTCAACGAACACGCGTACGTAATGGCGATTGAAAAACTTGCGGGCATACAAGTGCCACTGCGCGCGCAATATATCCGCGTGATGTTTGACGAAATTACGCGCTTGCTGAATCACCTGCTGTGGCTCGGTTGCCATGCACTCGACGTGGGCGCAATGACGGTGTTTTTGTATTGCTTCCGCGAGCGTGAAGATTTGTTTGATACGTATGAGGCGGTGTCAGGCGCGCGCATGCACGCGGCCTACTATCGGCCGGGCGGCGTGTATCGGGATCTGCCGGATACCATGCCACAATACAACGCCACAAAACATCAAAACGCCAAGGCCATCAAAGACCTCAACGAAAACCGTCAAGGCTCGTTGCTTGATTTTATTGAGGATTTTACCAAGCGTTTCCCCACCTATATCGATGAGTATGAAACGCTGCTCACCGATAATCGTATCTGGAAGCAGCGCACCGTCGGCATCGGCGTGGTAACGCCAGAGCGCGCCAAGGCACTGGGCTTTACCGGCCCGATGTTGCGCGGCTCAGGCATCGAGTGGGATTTACGCAAGAAGCAGCCGTATGAAGTGTACGAGCAGATGCAATTTGATATTCCAGTGGGCGTGAATGGCGATTGCTACGACCGTTATCTGGTGCGCATTGAAGAAATGCGCCAATCGAATAACATCGTCAAACAGTGTATCGACTGGTTGCGCAAAAACCCTGGCCCGGTGATGATCGATAGCCACAAAGTTGCCCCCCCGTCGCGCGTGGGCATGAAGCAGAACATGGAAGAACTGATTCATCATTTCAAGTTGTTCACCGAAGGCATGCACGTGCCAGCGGGCGAGGCGTATGCGGCTGTTGAGCATCCCAAGGGCGAGTTTGGTATTTATCTGGTATCCGATGGCGCGAACAAGCCGTATCGTCTGAAAATCCGTGCGCCCGGTTTTGCGCATCTTTCGGCATTGGACGAAATGTCGCGCGGACACATGATTGCCGACGTGGTGGCGATTATCGGTACGCAGGATATCGTGTTTGGCGAGGTGGACAGATAATGTTGTCTCCGATGTTGTCAACTGAGGCGTTAGCCAAAATCGACAAAGCCGTGGCCAAGTATCCGCCACAGGAAAAGCAATCTGCGGTGATGGCGGCGTTGACGATTGCGCAGGATGAAAAAGGCTGGCTTGCCACCGAGACGATGGATTTTGTCGCGCAATATCTTGAAATGCCGCCAGTAGCTGTTTACGAAGTTGCATCGTTTTATACGATGTATGACATGAAACCCGTTGGCCGACACAAACTCACGATTTGCACCAATCTGCCGTGTGCTTTGCAGGGCGCAACCAAAACAGCGGCGTACATTAAGCAGAAGTTGGGTATCGGATTCGGTGAAACGACCGCCGATGGCCGCTTCACGCTGAAAGAAGGCGAGTGCATGGGCGCGTGTGGCGATGCGCCAGTTTTGATACGCAATAACAAGCAGATGTTGTGTGCGATGTCGAATGACAAAATCGACAAGCTGATCGAGGAGCTCAAATAATGGCTTCTCTCGGATTGCCGGTCGCGCCGTTCGCGAAAGATATCTACGGCCCTGATGCCCTGATCATGAAGGGTATCGACGGCACCAACTGGCGTCTCAAGGATTACGAGGCGCTGGGCGGTTATCAGGCCTTGCGCAAAATTATCAATGAAAAAATCACGCCGGAAAACGTGATCGCTGAAGTTAAAAAATCCGCACTGCGCGGGCGTGGCGGCGCGGGCTTCCCGTCAGGGCTTAAGTGGAGCTTTATGCCGCGGCAGTTTCCGGGTGCTAAATATCTGGTGTGCAACTCTGACGAAGGCGAGCCAGGCACGTTCAAAGACCGTGATATTCTGCGTTATAACCCGCACAGCGTAATCGAAGGTATGACGATCGCCGCGTACGCGATGGGTATTCCCGTGGGCTATAACTACATCCACGGCGAGATTTTTGACGTATATGAGCGCTTTGAAGAAGCGCTGGATGAGGCTCGCGCTGCGGGTTATCTGGGCGACCAAATACTTGGGTCTGAATTCAATTTTCAGTTGCACGCGCATCACGGTTTTGGTGCCTATATTTGCGGCGAAGAAACCGGCTTGCTCGAATCGCTTGAAGGCAAAAAAGGCCAGCCGCGATTCAAGCCGCCGTTCCCCGCGAGCTTTGGTTTGTATGGCAAACCGACCACCATCAACAATACCGAAACGTTCGCTGCGGTGCCGTGGATTATCGTCAATGGCGGCGAGGCTTTCCTCAACATGGGCAAGCCGAACAACGGCGGTACCAAGCTCTTTTCGATATCGGGCGATGTGGCGCGGCCCGGCAATTACGAAATCAAATTGGGTACGCCGTTCGCAAAATTGCTGGAAATGGCCGGCGGCATGCGTGACGGTGTAAAACTCAAAGCAGTGATTCCCGGCGGCTCGTCGATGCCGGTGTTGCCCGCTGATATCATGATGGCCACGGATATGGATTACGATTCCATAGCCAAAGCCGGTTCGATGCTCGGCTCCGGCGCGGTAATCGTGATGAACGAAACGCGTTGCATGGTGAAATCGCTGCTGCGCCTGTCGTATTTTTATTACGAAGAATCCTGCGGCCAATGCACGCCGTGCCGCGAAGGCACGGGCTGGCTGTACCGCATGGTTGATCGTATCGAGCACGGCAAAGGCCGCAACGAAGACCTCGATCAGTTGAATCGCGTGGCAGATAATATTCAGGGCCGCACCATTTGTGCGCTGGGCGATGCCGCTGCGATGCCGGTGCGTGCGTTCATCAAGCATTATCGCGATGAGTTTCAATATCACATCGACCACAAGAAGTGTCTTGTGGCACCGTACACTTGATATCCAATATATCATGCCACTAGAAATCGAAATCGACGGAAATAAGCTGGAAGTGCCCGACGGCAGCACAGTGATGGATGCCGCGCGGCTGGCGGGCATTTACGTGCCGCATTTCTGTTACCACCGCAAACTGTCGATTGCCGCCAACTGCCGCATGTGTCTGGTGCAGGTGGAAAAAGCGCCCAAGCCCTTGCCCGCATGCGCGACGCCGGTGACCAATGGCATGAAGGTGATGACGCATTCCGATCAGGCCGTCACCGCGCAAAAAGGCGTGATGGAGTTTTTACTGATTAACCATCCGCTGGATTGCCCGATTTGCGACCAGGGTGGCGAATGCCAGTTGCAGGATTTGGCGGTGGGTTACGGTGGCAGCGGTTCGCAGTACGAAGAAGATAAGCGCGTGGTGGCGAACAAAAATCTCGGCCCGTTGATTTCAACCGACATGACGCGCTGCATTCATTGCACGCGTTGTGTGCGCTTTGGCCAGGAAATTGCTGGCGTGATGGAACTCGGCATGATTGGCCGTGGCGAACATTCAGAAATCATTACGTTCGTTGGCAAGACGGTGGATTCAGAATTGTCCGGAAACGTTATCGATCTGTGCCCGGTGGGCGCCCTGACATCAAAGCCGTTTCGTTACAGCGCACGCACATGGGAGCTTACGCGCAAACCGTCGATCAGCCCGCACTGCGGCTTGGGTTCCAATCTCACATTGCAGGTCAAGCAAAACCGAGTCATGCGTGCGTTGCCACTGGAGAATGAGGCGATCAACGAATGCTGGATTTCGGACAAAGACCGCTTTTCGTATGAAGCGCTGAATTCCGATCAACGCCTTGCGCGCCCGATGCTGAAACAAGGCGGTACATGGAAGGAAGTGGATTGGCAAACCGCACTGGATTTTGTCGCCACAGAATTAAAACGCATCGCAGCAACGCACGGCGCGCAATCGATAGGTGCGCTGGCCACACCGCATCAAACGGTTGAAGAATTGCATCTGCTGCAAAAAGTGGTGCGCGGGCTGGGCTCGGACAATGTTGATTTTCGCCTGCGTCAAAGCGATTTCAGTGCCGACGGCAAGCTCACGGGTGCGCCGTGGCTGGGGATGGGCATCGCCGAGGTTGCGCAACTGGATCGTGTGCTGGTGATCGGCTCCACTTTACGCAAAGATCATCCGTTGATTGCAAACCGGCTGCGGCAATCTGCTAAAAAACTGTTAAAAATCAATATATTACATTCAGTGGATGATGATCTGCTGATGCGTGTGGCGAATAAATCAATTGTTGCGCCTAACGCCATGCTGGATGCACTGGCGCAAGTAGTCAAAGCAGCCGCTGCGCTTAAAAATGTAGCCTTGTCGCCAGACGTGAGCGTTGCGCTGGCGCATTTAGTCGTTACTGACAGCGCGCAGCGCATCGCCGCAAGTCTTGCCGATGGCAAAAACGCTGCGGTGTTTCTGGGTAATTTCGCGCAGCACCACGCGCAGGCCTCACAGTTGCACGCGATGTCCCTGGCGCTGGCGGAAATTGTTGGTGGTAGATTTGGCGTTTTAGGTGAAGCTGCGAATAGTGTTGGTGGCTATGTTGTGAATGCTGTGCCATTGAACTCGGGCGCAAATGCGCAGCAGATGCTTGTAAAGCCGCTCAAAGCCTATGTGCTGCTCGGCGTCGAACCAGAACTCGACATGTGTGATCCGCACCAGGCCGCATCTGCGATGAAGCAGGCTGAGTTGGTGGTGGCACTGAGTTCCTATCAGCACAAAGCTACTGAATACGCACACGTGCTGCTGCCGATTTCGCCGTTCACCGAAACGGCGGGCACGTTTATCAATACTGAGGGGCGCGCTCAAAGTTTTCAGGGCGTGGTGCAGCCGCTGGGTGAAACACGCCCGGCGTGGAAAGTGCTGCGCGTTGTAGGCAACTTGCTCGGCTTAAGTGGCTTTGATCAGCAAAGTGCCGACGACGTGCGTCTGGAAGCACTTGGGATTGAAAACAAAAATATCAATATAAACAATAACTTAAATTCGCTTCCGATAGCGGTTTTTACTGCAACTGCGGGCTTGCAGCGTATTGCCGAAACGCCCATTTATTCCGCCGATGCGATTGCCCGCCGTGCGCCGTCGCTGCAAAAAACCCGTGATGGTTTACCGCCGTTTGCGTACATGAAACTGGCACTGGCTGATAAGTTGGGCTTGCGCGACGGCGACAGTGTGCGCGTGCGTCAAGGGGGTGGTGAGGCTGTGGTTGCTTATGCTATCGACGATAAGTTGCCTGCCGATTGCGTGCGTCTCGCGACAGCGCGTGACGAGACCTCTGCGTTGGGCGCGTCATCGGCAGAATTGATCGTCGCGCGCATTGCTGCGCCACAAAAGGTGGCCGTGTGAGCGCAGTGCTACAACCTATCGTCACGCTCGGCTACTCATTGTGGGCTTTGCTTGCCGCAGTGATTGCTGCGATTTTCGGCAACGAAATCGCGCCGTATGTGTTGTATGGCGTAAAAATTCTGCTGCTGATCTTGTGCATCGTGGTGCCGCTGATGTTAAGCGTGGCGTATCTCACCCTGTGGGAGCGATGGGTGATAGGCTGGATACAGCTACGCAGAGGGCCGAACCGCACGACCTTCTTTGGTATCGCCTGGCTGGGTGGATTTGCACAGCCGATTGCCGATGGCCTGAAGTTGTTGCTGAAAGAAATCATTGTGCCGTCGGGCTCGAGCAAATTGCTGTTTGTGATTGCGCCGTTGATGGCCATCATGCCTGCACTGGCGGCGTGGGCCGTGGTGCCATTCGATCCTGAAATGGTGCTCGCCAATATCGATGCGAGTTTGCTCTACATCATGGCGATCACGTCCATGGGAGTGTACGGCGTGATTATTGCGGGCTGGGCATCGAATTCCAAATACGCGTTTATCGGGGCGATGCGCTCGGCAGCGCAGATTGTGTCGTATGAGATTGCGATGGGCTTTGCGCTGGTGGGTGTGCTGATGGCCGCGCAGAGTTTGAATCTGGTGGATATTGTGAAGGGCCAGCAAAGTTCTTATGGGGTATTTGGCTGGTTCTGGATTCCGTTGTTTCCGTTGTTCCTCACCTACTTGATTGCGGGCGTTGCTGAAACCAACCGAGCGCCGTTCGACGTGGCCGAGGGCGAATCTGAAATCGTAGCGGGCTTTCACGTCGAATATTCCGGCATGACGTTCGCGATATTCTTTCTGGCCGAATACGCGAATATGATTCTGGTGTCGATGCTGTGCGCGTTGATGTTCCTGGGAGGCTGGCTGTCACCTTTTCCGCAGTCATGGGGCGTGTTGGGTGCGTCCAGCTTTCTGTGGCTGCTGGCAAAAACATTCATGGTGGTGTCGAGCTTTTTGTGGTTCCGCGCGACGTTTCCGCGCTATCGCTATGATCAAATCATGCGGCTGGGCTGGAAGGTGTTTATTCCGGTGACGCTGGTGTGGATACTCGTGCTCGGCGCGTGGATGCAGACGCCACTTTGGGTATGGTGGAAATCATGAGGTGCAAGTCGTGAGGCACATTGCATGATAAATAAAGTAGGCGGTTTTTTCCGCACCTTTTTGCTGTTTGAACTGGTGAAAGGCATGATGCTTACTGGGCGCTATTTGTTCGCGCGCAAGATCACGGTGCAATTTCCAGAAGAAAAAACGCCGCAGAGTGGCCGTTTCCGCGGTCTGCATGCGCTGCGCCGTTATCCCAATGGTGAAGAGCGCTGCATTGCGTGCAAGCTGTGCGAGGCGGTCTGTCCGGCGCTGGCGATCACCATTGAATCGGAGCAGCGCAACGACGGCTCGCGCCGTACCACGCGCTACGACATTGATCTGACAAAATGTATTTTCTGCGGATTTTGCGAAGAATCCTGCCCGGTGGATTCGATTGTGGAAACACGCATCTTTGAATATCACGGCGAGAAGCGCGGCGATTTGATTTACACCAAACCGATGCTGCTTTCGATCGGTGATGCATACGAAGACCAGATAGCAAAAGATCGCGCGGCTGATGCGCGGTTTCGGTGAGCGTCTAAGCATTCACACCATGACTTTTCAAACTTTCATTTTCTATTTTCTCTCCACGGTGCTGATCGTCGCGGCGCTGGGAGTGATTACGGCGCGCAACCCAATTCATGCGGCATTGCTGCTGGTGCTGGCGTTCTTTACGTCATCCGGCCTCTGGCTCATGCTACAGGCAGAGTTTCTGGCAATCACGCTGGTGCTGGTGTATGTGGGTGCGGTGATGGTGCTGTTTTTGTTTGTCGTAATGATGCTCGATATCAATCTGGCCAAATTGCGCGAAGGTTTCTGGCGCTATCTGCCGATGGGTGGCGTAGTGGGCGTGTTGCTGGTGCTCGAAATGAGCATGGTGCTGACGAGCCGTTCGGGCGGCTTTGGTGATGCGGTAGCGCCGCCAGCGCTGCCTGCGGGTTACAGCAATACCAAGGAACTGGGTCTGTTGATTTACACTGAATATGTGTATCCGTTTGAGATTGCAGCGGTAATTTTGCTGGTGGCGATAGTGGCTGCCATTGCGCTCACTTTGCGCAAGCGAAAATTGAGCAAATACATGGACCCCGCGGCGCAGGTTGCCATTCAGCGTAAAGACCGTGTGCGCATCGTTACCATGGCCAGTGAAAAGCCTGAAATCCCGGCAGCGCCAGCCGCAGCTTCGGAAAGCGCCAAGCGATGATTACGCTTTCCAATTACCTGATTCTGGGCGCGATTTTGTTTGCGATTTCGGTGATCGGCATATTCCTCAATCGCAAAAACATTATTGTGTTGTTGATGGCGATTGAATTGATGCTGCTCGCCGTGAACATGAATTTCGTCGCCTTTTCGCATTTCCTGAATGATCCGTCCGGGCAAATTTTTGTGTTTTTCATCTTGACGGTTGCAGCGGCAGAGTCGGCGATTGGCTTGGCGATTCTGGTTGTACTGTTCCGTAATTTGAATACAATCAATGTCGAAGATCTGGACAAGCTTAAGGGGTAGTGGCGTGCGTGCGCCATCTCCTATAAAAATATGACCGGCATGCAAAAACTTTATCTGCTCGTGCCAATGGCGCCGCTTGCAGGTGCTATCGTGGCGGGCCTGTGCGGCTGGGCGTTAAGCCGCCGCGCGGCGCATGTGATTACGATCATCGGCATGCTGGTGTGTCTGGGTGCGTCCGTTGCAGTGTATATGGATGTGATGGCAGGCCATCATTTCAACGGCGCGCTGTATACGTGGATGGTTTCAGGCAACGCCAAGTTTGAAATTGGATTTCTGATAGACCCGCTGTCGGCGACGATGATGATTGTGGTGTCGTTTGTATCGCTGATGGTGCATATCTATACCATTGGTTATATGGCGGATGATCCGGGTTACAAGCGCTTTTTCAGCTACATCTCGCTGTTTACGTTTTCGATGCTCATGCTGGTGATGAGCAATAATTTCCTGCAATTGTTTTTCGGCTGGGAGGCTGTCGGGCTGGTTTCGTATCTGTTGATCGGCTTTTGGTACACGCGGCCCACGGCGATTTACGCCAATCTGAAAGCCTTTCTGGTCAACCGCGTTGGCGACTTCGGGTTTTTGCTTGGGATTGCGCTGGTGTTGATGTATTTCGGTACGCTGGATTACGCCTCGGTGTTCGCTAATGCCAAGAGCTTGTCCGGGAATACGATAGAGATTGTTCCCGGCGCAACCTGGTCGCTGCTGACGGTGATCTGCATTCTGCTGTTTATTGGCGCGATGGGTAAGTCAGCGCAGTTTCCGCTGCACGTATGGCTGCCCGATTCGATGGAAGGCCCGACGCCAATCTCCGCGTTGATCCACGCGGCCACGATGGTGACTGCCGGTATTTTCATGGTGGCGCGCATGTCGCCGCTGTTTGAGTTGTCTGATACCGCGTTGACATTTGTAATGACTATCGGCGCGATTACCGCGTTTTTCATGGCGTTGATTGCCACTGTGCAATACGACATCAAGCGCGTGGTAGCGTATTCCACATTATCACAGTTGGGCTACATGACGATGGCGCTGGGCGCTTCGGCATATTCTGCAGCGATCTTCCATTTATTTACCCATGCATTTTTCAAAGCCGTACTGTTCCTCGGTGCAGGCTCGGTGATCATCGCCATGCATCACGAGCAGGATATGCGCAAAATGGGCGGCCTTGCCAAATACATGCCGATTACCTATGCGACGATGCTGATCGGCGCGCTGGCCAATGCGGGCTTGCCGCCGTTCGCGGGATTTTTCTCCAAAGATACGATCATCGAAGCGCTGCATGCGTCGCCCTTGGCCGGTGCGAGCTTTGCTTACGTGCTGGCATTGGCGGGCGTGCTGGTGGGCGGTTTCTATTCGTTCCGTCTGATTTTTTATGCATTTCACGGCAAGGAGCGCTTCGCTGATCCGCATGACTCTGCGGTGAAAGCGTGTGATGCTGAGCGTGCGCATGACGCGCATGGACATGACGATCATCACGATAGTCATAACAAGCCGCACGAATCGCCGTGGGTAGTCACGCTGCCGCTGGTGATGCTGGCGATTCCCTCGGTATGTGCGGGCTGGATTATCGGTAAGTTTGTATTCGGCGACTATTTTGGCAACGCGATCAGCATGTCGCCAGCGCATCCAGCCATCGCCACGTTGAAGCACGAGTTTCATGGCGTGATTGCGATGATGACGCACGGTTTCACCAGTCTGCCGTTCTGGCTGGCAGTGGCGGGCGCTGGCACGGCGTATTACCTCTACATCGTTCGGCCTGATTTACCCGCTGTGCTGCGCGCGAAGTGGGGCGTTGTCGTTACCATTCTGATGGACAAATACGGTCTTGACCGCTTTAACGATTGGTTTTTCGCGGGCGGCGCGCGCTTGATTGGCACCGGTTTGTGGAAGGGCGGCGACGTTGCGGTCATAGATGGCTTGTTGGTGAACGGCTCGGCCAACGCGGTGGGATGGTTCTCGACGGTGATCCGCAAATTGCAATCGGGCTACATCTACAACTACGCGTTTGCCATGATTTTTGGCATTTTACTGCTGCTGACGATCACGCTTTGGTCACTGATTGGCTAAGGCTTATCTGATTATAAAAGTTATTTTAAAACAATAAGTTATATTAATGTACGCGTTGCCACTACTGAGCCTTGCAATCTGGATACCGATTTTTTTCGGTGTGGTCGTGCTCGCCACCGGATCTGATCGCAATGCCAACGCCGCACGCTGGATCGCGCTGATCGGTGCGACGCTGGGTTTTCTGATCACGATACCGATCTATACCGGTTTCAGCACCACGCTTGGCGGCTTTCAGTATGTGCAGAAGGTTGAATGGATAGACGCACTCAACGTCAACTATCATCTCGGCATCGATGGTATATCGCTATTGCTCCTGCTGCTGAACAGCTTCACCACCGTACTGGTGGTGATTGCGGGCTGGGAGATTATTCAGAAAAAAGTAGCGCAATACATGGCGTCATTCCTGATTTTGTCGGGCTTGATGAACGGCGTGTTTTGCGCGCTGGATGCGCTGCTGTTTTATGTGTTTTTCGAGGCCACGCTGATACCGATGTTTATCATCATCGGCATCTGGGGCGGGCCGCGTCGCGTGTATGCATCGCTCAAGTTTTTTCTGTATACCTTGTTTGGTTCGCTGCTCTCTCTGGTTGCGCTGATTTATTTGTTTTTCGCCTCTGGTGGTAGTTTTTCGCTGCTGGATTTTTACGATACGCCGCTCACGATGGCCGCGCAGACATTCATTTTCTTCGCGTTCTTCATGGCGTTCGCCGTCAAGGTGCCGATGTGGCCAGTGCATACGTGGTTGCCTGATGCACACGTCGAAGCACCCACCGGTGGCTCGGTAGTGCTGGCGGCAATCATGCTGAAGCTTGGCGGCTATGGTTTTTTGCGACTGTCGTTGCCGATAGTGCCGGATGCAAGCCATGCGCTGGCCGGATTCATGATTTTTCTCTCGCTGGTGGCGGTGGTGTATATCGGGCTGGTGGCGCTGGTGCAAACCGATATGAAAAAGCTCATCGCTTACTCATCGATTTCGCACATGGGTTTTGTCACGCTGGGTCTTTTTATTTTCAACGCGCAAGGCATGGAAGGCGCGGTGATTCAAATGATTTCGCACGGCTTTATTTCGGCGGCAATGTTCCTGTGCGTGGGCGTACTATATGACCGCATGCATACGCGCGAGATCGGCGATTACGGTGGCGTGGTGAACACCATGCCCGTGTTCGCGGCGTTTTTCATGCTGTTTGCCATGGCGAATGCCGGATTGCCGGGCACCAGCGGATTCGTTGGCGAATTCACCGTGATTCTGGGGGCGATGCAGGCGAATTTCTGGTATGCGTTCTTAGCGGCGACCACACTGATTTTTGGCGCGGCTTATACGCTATGGATGTACAAGCGCGTGGTTTTCGGCGCGGTCGCCAATTCGCATGTGGCGGAACTTAAGGATATCAATTTGCGTGAGTTTGTAGTGCTTGGCACGCTTGCAGTGGTGGTAATGGTGATGGGCATCTGGCCGCAACCTTTCGCTGAATTGATCCACACATCGGTCAGCGACATCCTGTCGCACGTGGCGCATAGCAAGATGCCTGGGCAATAACCGTCATGCAATATATACAACCCCTGTGGCCCGCGTATCCCGAGATTTTCCTGCTCGCGATGGCGTGCGTGATCTTGATTGCCGACCTGTTCATCAGCGACGAAAAACGCAGCATCACCTATGCGCTGACGCAGCTCACGCTGGCAGGCGCTGCACTGATCACCTGGTTTACCGCCAGCGGCGAGCCCGTGCATACCTTCAGCGGCATGTTTGTGGGCGATCTGATGTCGGATGTGTTAAAGCTCGTCACCTATTTTGGCGTGATTTCCATACTGGTTTACGCACGTGATTACATCACCTTGCGTGGCATGTTCCGGGGTGAATTTTTTGCGCTGACATTGTTTGCCACGCTGGGTCTGATGGTGATGATTTCCGCCAACCATCTGCTCACCTTGTATCTTGGCCTTGAGTTGCTGAGCCTGTCGCTCTACGCGATGGTAGCGTTGCAGCGTGAATCAGCGCAAGCCACTGAAGCCGCAATGAAATATTTTGTGCTGGGTGCATTGGCATCCGGCATGCTGCTGTATGGCATGTCGATGATTTATGGCGCCACCGGATCGCTGGAAATCACTCGTATCGCTGCCGTCATCGCCGACGATGGCGCGAAAAACGTGGTGCTGGTTTTTGGCCTGGTGTTTCTGGCGGCGGGCATTGGTTTCAAATTGGGTGCTGCTCCATTTCATATGTGGCTGCCCGACGTGTATCACGGCGCGCCGACGGCGGTAACGCTTTTTATCGGTACTGTCCCCAAGCTCGCGGCATTTGCGTTTGTGATTCGTCTGCTGGTGCAGGCGCTGGGCGTTGAGGAAATCCAGGCGCATTGG
Organism: Betaproteobacteria bacterium; assembly: GCA_947486575.1. GTDB lineage: Bacteria > Pseudomonadota > Gammaproteobacteria > Burkholderiales > SG8-41 > UBA5216. The sequence goes on from CANKUB010000045.1 coordinate 27,717, forward strand.
CAGCAAATGCTGGCAGTGATGGCGGTGCTGTCTTTGATCATCGGCAACGTTACTGCCATCGCGCAAACCAACCTGAAGCGCATGCTGGCGTATTCGACCATTTCGCACATGGGCTTTTTACTGATCGGCATCATCGCGGGCGGGCTGAATGGCTACGCATCGGGCATGTTCTATGTGGTGGTGTATGTGCTGATGAGCCTCGGCGCATTCGGCATGATATTGCTGTTGTCGCGCGATGGTTTTGAGGCTGAAAATATCAATGATTTCAAAGGGTTGAATCAACGTAGTCCGTGGTACGCGTTTTTGATGCTGCTGCTCATGTTCTCGATGGCAGGCGTGCCGCCGACGGTAGGTTTCTACGCCAAACTGGCGGTGCTACAGGCCATTGTCGAAGCAGGCCATGTATGGCTGGCGGTCATCGCGGTGATTTTCTCGCTGATTGGAGCCTTCTACTATTTGCGTATCGTCAAGCTAATGTATTTTGATGATGCAGAAGACACTACGCCGATTACGCCGCGCGCCGATGCACAGGTGCTGCTGTCGATCAATGGTCTCGCCGTGCTGGCGTTTGGCATATTCCCGCAGCCGCTGATTGCGCTGTGTGCGAGTTCGATACTGGCTTCTCTTTAGCCGAGTAGCGTATGGTCGAAAGCACTGAGCCAGGCCAGGACATGAGCGAAATCCAGCTCACGTCGCAAACCGTTTTTCAGGGCAAGTTGCTGCACGTAAAATCTGACCGCGTACGCCTGCTCAACGGTCACGAATCGACGCGCGAATATATTCTGCATCCCGGCGCGTCGATGATCATTGCGATGACGGACGACAAAACCATTACCCTGATCCGCCAGTATCGATATCCCCTGAACCAGCATTTTATTGAGCTACCCGCAGGCAAAATTGATCCGGGCGAAGACCCGCTCGATACCGCCAAACGCGAGTTACGCGAAGAGTGCGGTTACATTGCTACAGAATGGCGGCATCTCACGACGCTGCATCCCGGCATTGGTTACTCCAACGAACGCATTGAACTGTATCTCGCACGCGGCATCACGCAAGCAGGGCGTCATCTGGATGAAGACGAATTCCTGGAAATGCTGCACGTGCCGGTCGCAGTAGCGATGACATGGATACGCGACGGCCGCATCACCGAAGCCAAGGCTGTAACCGGTCTCTTGTGGGCTGAAAAGCTGCTGAACGGGGAGTGGTAACGCCAATACGGCGGCTAAAGCGCGCCTGAGGTTAGTGCCGCCGCTTGTCCTGGCAGCAGATTTTCCAATAACCCGGGTTTTTGAAATAAATAGCCTTGGCCGTACTCCGTGCCCATTTCGACCAATATTTCCAGCGCCTCGGCGTCCTCCACCCACTCCGCGATGACCTGTTTTTTCAGGCCTTGGGCAACGTCGTTCAGTGCTTTGACGAACAGGCGGCTACCGTTGTCGCTGGCGAGATTGCGGATAAAGTTGCCGTCGATTTTGAGGTAATCGACGTCAAACTGCTTCAGATAATAGAACGAGTTGAAGCCCGCGCCAAAATCATCCAGTGCAATGCGACAGCCGAGTTCTTTAATGCGACGGATAAATTTCAGCGTCACATCAATCTGCGACAGTGCAGCCGTTTCTGTGATTTCCAGCACCAGTTGATTGGGCTTTACGCCGCTTTTCGCCAGAATGGCTGCGACACGCTCTGTCCACGCTGCGCTCGACATGGAGACGCCGGACACATTCACAAAATAGCGCACCCTGGCACCGGCCTGGCCCTGCTGTTTAATGTGCGCAAGCACCTTGGTAATCACACATAAATCGATTTCCTGAGCGATGCCCAGTGATTCCGCGATTTCCAGGAAATTGCCCGGGGCAATATAGGTGCCATTGCTGTCGAGAATGCGCAGCAAAATTTCATGGTGCGTGATGCGCCGGTCGCTCAGGCGTATAACCGCCTGCGCGAACAACGTGATGCGATCCTGATAAAGTGCGTCACGCAGTTTTTTTGCCCAATGGGTACGCTTGTGCGTGTTGCGCAGCGCATTCGCTTCCGGGTCAAACAACGCGTAACGATTGCGCCCCAGATCCTTGGCATGGTACAACGACAAATCAACGTTGGCAAACAGGACGGCCACGGTGTCACCGTGGAACGGATATATGCCAATGCCGATAGAGGCTGAAACATTGGAGAAAATCCGTCCCTCCGCTACTTTCAACCGATAGTGGCGGATCGCCGTCAGCGCGCGCTCGGCGGTTTGTATGGCTTTTTCACGCAAGGTTTCAGGTAAATGAATGGCGAATTCATCACCGCCAATCCGGTATAACTCGCCGTTTTCGTTCTGAATGGCTTCACGCAGCACGCCGCCGACGGCGGTTACAATTTGATCGCCGGTGCGATGACCGAAATGATCATTGACGTATTTGAAGTGGTCGATGTCGAGAAACAGCAAAGCGCCGGGCGAACTGCCGCTGGACTTCAGTGCGCGTTCCATCATGCGCTGCAAGGCGTGACGGTTGGGCAGATCGGTCAGCGCGTCGTGCATCGCGAGATGCTCGATATGCAGGCGCGCGCGTTGTTCCTCGGTGATATCGCGTGCGGTACCGCGTATGCCGCGCATTTCTTTGGCGTCGTTTAGCGTGACGCGCGCGTTAATGCCGATCCAGCGATCTTCGCCGTTTTTGGAGCGCAGGTGAGTGACATATTGCTTGACTTCACCGTGGCGCCGCAGCAATGACAAAAAACGCCGATTGGCGACATGTGCCGTATCCACTTCAAAATCAAAAAAGCAGCGTCCCAAAAGGTCTTTGGGATCGAGCCCGAAAATGTCATTGGCGGCATTGTTCAAATACGTAAAGCTGCCCTGCGCGTCAGTTGCCCAGATTAAATCATGCGAGGTTTCTACCAGATCGCGGTAGCGGCCTTCGCTTTCGACTAGCAACTGAATAATGCGTTGCTTTTCCGCCAGCCTCAGCTTGGTTGAAGCCAGCTCGTGCGACATTTTGCTATCCGCCGCCGCCGAACGCACAATGATCTGGTCGATTAAATCCTTGGGGTAGCGCCGGTGTCCGCCGCGCGTGCGCACGGCCACCAGCACACCCTGTGTATCCCAGCGGCGTAGTTTGTAAATCGGCACACCGAGCAAGGCGGCGGTTTCCTGGACGGTGTATTCGTGTTGCGGCATGGACATCTTGATGTTGCAGTAAAAACGCTTAAAAATCAATGTACTTGCGCCGATTCTCCCAAGCCGTTCTGACGTGACACCAGGCGATGCATGAGCTTCAGGTCACGCACGTTCAAGCGCAACGCTGCATCTACCCAGATTTGCACCACATCCATTAACTCCTCAAATGTCAGGCTGTGCACGCGGCGGCGCACAGCGGCAAGGGCCGCCATGCCGTTGCGGCTCAAGCGCCGTTGTTTGATGAGCGTGTTGACGGCTTCTTCGCCCGCGCCGTTTTCTGCCACGACATCGACAACGCCCAATGCCTGCATTTCGTCGGCGCTGTAAATGCGACCGCTGGCAATCAGGTTTTCAGCAGCTTTTTGACCGATTTTGCGATCCAGAAAACTGTAAGCACCCATGCCGGGAAACAGATTAAAGAGTATTTCGGGGAAACCGAAGCGCGCACTTTTCTCGGCGACAATCACGTCACTGGATAGAGCCGCTTCGAAGCCGCCGCCCAGACATTCTCCCTGTACCAGCGAAATAGTGGTGACGGGCAGTTCGTGGCCAATGTAGTTGCGGTAGAGCACGTCGATACAGGCGCGCCCGTAGCGCAGCAGGCCCTGCCGGTCCTGCGTGGCGATGAGTTGTTTAAACAAATCGAGGTCGCCACCGAGATTAAACACGCCAGGCATGCTGGAGGCGAGCACTACATATTCGACGGTAGTTTGTTCGCCTTCGCATTGCAGAATGCCGCCACTGTCGGATAAAAAGCTGTAGTAACCGCGGATATCTGCCAGCAGGCGCGGGTTAAAACAGGGGCGCGGATCGGCGCTCCAGCGTGACCATATGGCGCGTGTGCGCTTATCGAAGCGTACATTGAGTTGAGGCGAAAATTCGTATTCAATTTCCGCGTCATGCACGCGGGTGTACGGTTGTTGACGTGCTTCTTGAATCGCAGCTGGTACGTGCATTTCCATGGCATTTCTCCCGGACTGAATTGTTTGTTGGCAGGTTTGTGTCACCGCTGGTTTGGAGCCACGCCTGCATTAAACGGAGAGCGACTTTAAAAATCAAATCTGTAATTTTGTTAGGTTTAAAAATTATTAAATTAAAACAAAGGGTTATGAGATGATAATCACAGTAGGCTGATTAAAAAATTTGCACTGAGGAAACCCTTTCAGTGCGCAGATGCGCGGCGGCGTGGCAGCGTGATGCCGTGTGCGCTGATCGCGCGGGTGCCCAGCATTTACATTTTTTTGACATAGTTGGAGCCGGCATGAATAATCGAGAACAATAATTGCTTGATGGCGGTTAGGAATATGCGCGTTTGTATTCGATGGCTGCTTCGTACCCTGTTTCGCCTGCGCGTGATAAGCCATTTGAATGGTCAGGGTGACGCAGCGCGATTAGTGCCGTTTGCGCACGGGCCGCGCCTGCTTGTTTCGCATTGTGAATCTGCGTTGGACGGCGTGCTACTGGGATTGTTTTTGCCAGGCGATCCGCTGGTGGTAGCGACACCGGAAATGCACGCGCAGCTTATTCCGCGTTTACTGATGCGCTGGGTGCGCTGTTTAAAGATAGATGCGGCACATCCGATGGCGCTAAAGGATGTGGTGCATCATGTGCGTGACGGCGGTGTGGCGGTGATCTTTCCGCAAGGTCGCGTTACCACCACCGGCGCATTAATGAAGACCTACGATGCGGCCGCGGTAATCGCAGCGCATTGCAGCGATGAAGTAGTGCCGGTGCGTATCAGCGGCACGCTGTACTCGCGCTACGCCGCCACGTCAGGCTTGTGGCCGAAGCGTTGGTTCCCTGCGATAACCATAACGGTGCACGCACCGGTGCGCATCACGCAGGCCACGCAAACGCAGCCTCGCCACAAGCGACGTGCTCGCGCAGATGCGCTGCATCGGGTGTTGCAAAACATGCTGGGTACGGCGGCTGACAATCGCTGCCTGTTTGGCGCATTCGTGGATGCGGTAGCATTGCACGGTCGGCGCACGACCATTATCGAAGATGCGCGGCGGCAGCCCGAAACGTACGGCCAGCTGCTTAAGGTGGCGCTGGCGCTCGGTCGCCTGGCCGCGCGTGAAACCACAGCGGGTGAAACCGTGGGCGTGCTGATGCCGAGCATTTCTACCGCCCTGAGTCTGGTGCTGGGTCTGGCCGCACACGGTCGAACGGCTGCGATGCTTAACGACAGCGCCGGGCTTAACGTCATGCACAAGGCCTGTATTGCCACAGGCGTGCGCACGGTGATTGCATCGCGCCAGTTTCTCGCGGTGATACGGTTGCAGGGTATCGCTGAAGGTTTGAAAGGTATCAAAATACTGTATGTGGAAGATTTGCGCGCGCGACTTACAGTGGCTGACAAGTTGTGGCTGATAGGGTACGCATTGTGGTTTCCGCGCGCGGCCTGTCCGGACAGAAAGCCCGCTGAGCCCGCCGTGGTGCTGTTTACCTCGGGGTCGGAAGGGCTGCCCAAAGGGGTGGTGCTGTCGCATGCGGCGATGCTGGCAAATATGACGCAACTGCGCGCGGTAATTGACTACGGCCCCGACGACAAGTTCTTCAGTGCATTGCCGCTGTATCACACGTTCGGTCTGATCGCGTGTTCGATGATGCCGCTGATGACCGGTACGCGACAATTTCTGTATGTGTCGCCGCTGCGCTATCGCACCATTCCCGAACTGGTTTATGTGAGCGGCGCAACCTATCTGTTTGGCACCAGCACGTTTCTGGGTCACTATGCGCGCCAGGCGCATCCAGCTGATTTTCAGTC
>CANKUB010000046.1 GCA_947486575.1 Betaproteobacteria bacterium
GCCGCCTGCGCCTGCGTCACGCCTCGATTCAACGCGGCAATCACCCGATTGCGAAGTTCGTCTTGTGCTACCGCCGGTATGTGCTTCATGCTTTGTGTCGTCATGCCCTAACAACGTACTAGGACATGTTTGGTTGACTTGTTAATATTACCTGTTTTTGGGCGTGAACGGGCGTAACTTGCGCCTGACATGATCCATACTGAATTGACACTGCTGGAGCAAATGCAGATTACGGCGCTCGAAGTCGAGAACCGAAAAGCACTGCTCGGATTTACATCGGACGACGTGGCGAGCCTGCTGCGCTGCCGAGATTTGCCGCGTGATACGGTCGATGCATTGCTGGTGCAGGTGTTTGAACAGCAAATGGCTATCGATGACATCGCCTTGGTGATTGGTGACGCGGATACCTCGCGCAACATGCGCGGCGCGCAAAGAACCTATGTGCTGGATTTTTTTCAGGGCGTTTACGACATTGAATACGTCAACAGCCGCTTGCGCGTCGGCCTGCTGCTAAAACGCATTGGGCTGGATCCGAAGCTGTATCTGGCGGCGATGAAAATACTCAAGGATGCGCTCTACCGGTTGTTCGAAAAGAACTTTCCCTCGCAGGAAGAATGCGCGCAGTCGCAGCGCGCGCTCGACAAACTCCTGTTTTTTGACATCACGCTGGTGTTCGAGACCTATGTGCGCAGCGTGGTGACCGAGATCGAGCTGGGTAAAGATCGTTTGACTCGTTATGCGCGCTCGCTCGAACAACGCATCGCCGATCATATGGCTGAACTTGAAACGATTTCGCGCATCGACCCATTGACTGAGCTCTTTAACCGCCGCACTTTGACGGAATCCATACAACGGGAAATCCGCATTGCCGAGCGCAGCCGCAAGCCGCTCGCGCTAGTGTATTTTGATGTGGATTGCTTCAAGGAAATCAACGACCGCTACGGGCATGACAAAGGCGATGCCGTGCTGAAAACCGTGGGCGAATCCATGCGGCAAGTGTCGCGCACCATCGACCTGTGCTTCCGGCTGGGTGGGGATGAATTCTGCGTACTGCTCACCGATACCACCGAGGACGAGGCCCGTGAAATCTATTGTGATCGTCTGATCAGTCTGCTGGCGGAGCGGCTGGATGGCCTGACGGTGAGCATCGATGTCGCGCAAACCGGCCCGGATAAATATGACGATCCCGATGGGCTGATCAAAGTGGCGGACACCGCCATGTATGCGGCCAAGAGACAGTCAAAAGTGGAAAAGGCGGATTTGCTTGCGCCAACTAACCGGATGAGCGCTGAAGACTCAGGATTGCCGTGTCGCGGATTGTAGGTTGGGTGCCGGGCAGCGATGGCGCGCGCCCGGTTTTGCCTCAAGGCAACGATACCGGCGCTTAATTCGCCAGCACGTTCTGCTCGCTCCGCAGAATTTTCATGACCGCCGGGCGCTTCAGCATGCGATCTTTCCATGCGGTGTAGTTGACGAGCTTCTCAACGGAATATTCTGAGCGCTTGCCCCAGCCGTAGAACACCAGCGCGTAAGCGTCAGCCACGGAGAAGCGGCTGCCGACGATCCATTCGCGGCCTTTGAGCATGCCGTCGATTTCTTCCAGGCTGGCCCAAAAAGCCTTCTTGCCTGCGGCAATGACTTCGGCCTTGCCGCTGTCGCTATCGGCAAAGCGTTCCGGCCGCATGGTGCGCGTGTAGGAGGGGTGCACGATGTTGGAAAACCACGCCATGGCTTCGATACATTGTGCGGCCTCAACGGCATCGTCCGGCAGCAATTTTGCCTGCGGGAATTGGCGCGCGATATAGGTGAGGATCGCGGTGTTTTCGGTGATCACGCGGCCATCGACTTCCAGTGCGGGCACTTTGCCGCGCGGATTGATTTTGAGATACGCCTCGGTCTTGTGCTCGCCCTTGCCCAGCAGCGTGGGGCGTTCGGTATAAGGCACGCCGGATTCTTCAAGGCCGATGTGCGATGCCATCGAGCAGGCGCCGGGGCTGAAATAGAGTGAGAGCATGGAATTTTCCTCAATGATTTAAATTGTTGTGCCAAAGCGCAGCAGGGCTGCGCGCCGCGTGCATTATAGTCGCTTGCGCGCCATGGCTTGACGACGCCAGTATGCAGGGGGATGCTTGTAGTACTGCAACGCCACATATAAAGGGGACATCATGCGCGGCACTCGAATTATTGTTGCTGTAATCGCCATTCTGGCCGTGCCGTTTGTTATTGCACAGGATGTCACCTGGCGCGCTATTGCGAATTGGGCGCAGATGCCGGAAGGCCGAACCTGGGGTTCTACCAGCACGCTGGATGTGGATCGCGGCGGCAACGTGTGGGTGTTTGAGCGATGTGGCGGGAACTCGTGTGCGGAATCCAATTTGCCGCCGGTGCTGCAATTTGATGCTGCGGGTAAATTTGTGCGCGGCTTCGGCGCGGGGCTGTTTGTGTTCCCGCACAGCATCCACGTTGATCGTGAGGGCAACGTCTGGGCTGCCGATGCGGCGCTGCCGGAAGGCACGCCCGGCAAGGGACACACGGTGATCAAGTTCAGCCGCGAAGGTAAAGTGCTGCTGAAGCTGGGCAAGCCGGGCGAGGCGGGTGATGATGCAAATACCTTTAACCGGCCATCCGGTGTGGCCACGGCGGCTAACGGTGACGTGTATGTGTCCGATGGGCACGGCGGTGCATCCAACGCGCGCGTGATGAAGTTTTCGAAGGACGGCAAATTCATCAAGACCTGGGGCAAGAAGGGTGTAGGCCCCGGCGACTTTGGCGAACTGCATGGCATTGCCGTTGATTCCAGCGGACGTGTCTTCGTGGCGGATCGTGGCAACAGCCGTATACAAATTTTTGATGCGGACGGCAAATACATTGCTGAATGGAAACAGTTTGGCCGGCCGAGTGGCATTTACATTGACGCCACTGACACGTTGTATGTGACAGATCATCAGTCAGATGCCAAGCGTAATCCCGGCATGCGGCGTGGTATCAGAATCGGCAGTGCAAAAGACGGCACGCTACGCGCGCATATCCCTGCCACCGGTCCCGAGCCTGACAAAGAAAACATGGCCGAAGGTGTTGCCGCTGATGGCAAGGGTGCGATTTATGGCGCGGAGGTGGCAAGCAAAAGTGTGACAAAATTTGTGCGCAACTGACCGTGAATCGTGAAAACCGTCACATTGCCGTCGGGTGAAACCGTGCCTGCGCTGGGTCAGGGCGCCTGGAACATCGGCGACAGCCCGGCCACGCGCGCCACTGAAATCGCCACGTTGCGGCACGGCATTGATCTGGGATTGACGCTGATCGATACCGCAGAAATGTACGGCGATGGCCGCTCGGAGCAATTGATCGCCGAGGCGATTGTGGGTCGGCGTGATGAAGTGTTTATCGTCAGCAAAGTGCTGCCCGGCAATGCGTCAAGGTACGGCACGCTAGCCGCGTGCGAGCGCAGCCTGAAAAATCTCAAGACGGATCGCATTGACTTGTATTTGCTGCATTGGCGTGGCGGCGTGCCGTTTGCAGAAACACTGGACGCGCTGATGGCCTTGCAGCGCGCCGGCAAGATTCGACAATATGGCGTGAGCAATCTGGATTTGACTGAAATGAAAGAATGGTGCGCGACGCCTGGTGGTGCGGCAACGGCCACCAATCAGTTGCTCTATAACCTGTCGCGGCGCGGCATCGAGTGGGATTTGTTGCCGTGGCTGCATGAACGGCACGTGCCAGTGATGGCCTATTCGCCGCTGGAACAGGCGCGTTTATTCAAGAACACGAAATTCGTGGCATTAGCCAAAGCATCGGGCGCGTCACCTGCTCAACTGGCGCTGGCATGGCTGCTGGCGCAAGACGACGTTATCGTTATACCGAAATGTTCAAGTCCGGCGCGGGTTCAAGAAAATGCAGCCGCGCGGGATATCCAGCTTACAGCGGTGCAATGCGCTGAATTAGACAGGATTTTCCCGGCGCCCACGAAGCCGCGCGCGCTGGAAATGTTGTAACGAGCCGCTTAACTTTTCCAGTTGCGTGACGTTACATATTCACGATTAATATCGGTCACCTTTTGTGTGCCGCAGTTGCCCATCACCAGCTTCAGTTCTGCTTGCAGAATTTGCAGTACGCGATCCACGCCCGCTTCGCCGAACGAGCCCAGGCCCCACAGCGTCGGGCGGCCGATGCCTACACCGGTAGCGCCGAGCGCCAGCGCCTTGAACACATCAGTGCCGCGGCGCACGCCGCCATCGAGAAACACCGGGATTTTTTTGTTCACTGCCGCCACCACCTCCGGCAGCGCCTCAATGGTGCCGCGTCCGGTTTCGGTGGAGCGACCGCCGTGATTGGAAACTAGAATGCCGTCGAGACCATGCTCCAGACACAACTTGGCGTCTTCACCCGTGTCGATGCCTTTCAGGATAAATTTGCCTTTCCAGTAATCGCGCACGCGCGCGACGAATTTCCAGTCCATTGCTGGATCGGAACTGCGCAATTTCGAATAGTCGATGCCATCGCGCATCGGGCGGTGGCGGCCGACTTCAGGCCCGCCCTTGTGACACGCCTCGCATTGGTTCATGTCTTTGGGGCGTGTACGGTAATACGTTTCGCTGAATCGCCCGGTGGTGTTGTCGCAAGTAAGCGCCAGTACCGTCACGCCATTGGCCTGAAAACGCTTCATCAATTGCACGCTCGCATCCCAGGAATTCGGCGCATAAAACTGCTGCCACACGGGACGGCCATGCGCTTTGGTAACGTCTTCAATGGAAAGGCCCGTCGAGGTGGACAGCATCTGCACGTTGTTGCGGGCACGCGTGGCACGCGCAACCGCGACTTCGCCCTCCGGGTGAAACGAGCCTTGCCCACCTGTGGGGCAGGTGAAAATCGGGCTGCTGTAAGTGCCACCCCACCAATCCACACGGGTATCGACCTTGGTGGCGTCACGCAAGCGGCGCGGACGCAATTGCAGCTGGCGAAAGCCTTCGCGATTGGCGAAAAGCGTGGCATCGTCATCCGTGCCACTCGCCATGTATGACCAGTGCCCCTGGTGAGTCTTGGTGCGCGCGGTTGCTTCCATATCGAACACGGTCAGCGCGTCTTTCGGATTGTCGACTACACTCATGCGGTCGCGCATGATACTGGTGAAGCTGCTGGACTTGATGTCCTGCGCAATGCTGTCATTCTTCAAAAAAGCGGCAACCCCGCCCACGGAAGCAACATAGGGGCTAGCGGCTAAAAACTTCAGGAACTCGCGACGGGCGGTGGGCGTGGCGTTGCTGGTGGTCATGGGAATCCTCACTTTGGGTTTGCGGCTTTGATTTTCTTGTTACCCGCATTCTGCGCCACTACGCAGACATTCGCCAAGCCAGCAAAAACTTCTACAGATCGTAGCTTGGCATACCTTTAAAAATCAACACATTACCGCAAAGAAGTTCAAAGGTTTACAGTGCGTCCTTGCAGTGAAGCGGTTGATTCAAACAATCTGCCGTGCCACAGCCAGCAGCATTTCATCATTGCCGTGTGCTGCCACCAGCGACAGTCCCAATGGCATGCCGTTGACGCTGGCGAGTGGCAGGCTCACCTGCGGCAGACGTCCAATACCGGATATGCACAGCATGCCCATCGCACGCTCGCGGAACGCCGTGGTCTGGTCGTGCGGGCAATTCTTCAGCGGGGCTACATCGGGCACGGTAGGCAGCAACAAGATGGCGTTGTTGGCGAGCAGTTTGTCGAGGCGGGCGGCAATGGCTTCGCGTTGGGGGATCATGCGCGCCACTTCGGCAGGATCGCTTTTGGCCACGGCTTCGAAGCGCTTGCCGATGGCGATGCCGAAGTTGGGCTTCTCGCGGGTAACCCACTCGCGATGCGTGTCCCAGATTTCGGCAAACTGCAGAATACGAAATACCTCGAACCAGGCGTTCAGCCCTTCCGCGCTGACGGTGACAGGCTCGGGCGTACCCAGCACTTTTACGACGCGCGCCAGTGCCGGTTGCAAGGCTTGCGCGGCATCCGGCATGGCCAGCGCAAACGCATCCTGCGCGAGCAACACGCGTCCCGGCGTGGCTGCCTTGCCACCCAGTAACACATCCCCCACGCGCGTGAGCATCGCCGCATCACGCGCAAACCAGCCGCAGGTATCAAAGCCCGGCGCCAGCGGGCATACGCCCTCCAGGGAAATACGCCCATGTGTCGGGCGTATACCGTAGATGCCGCAAAAGCTCGCCGGGCCGCGCACCGACCCGCCCGTGTCGCTGCCGATGGCAAAATCCACCAGCTCGCCCGCCACTGCCGCCGCCGAGCCACTCGATGACCCACCCGGCACGCGATCTGGCGCACGCACGTTAATCGGCGTGCCGTAGTGCGCGTTTTCGCCGGTGAGACTGAACGCCATTTCTTCGGTATGTGTTTTGCCAACCAGCGACGCGCCTGCGTCGAGCAATTTTTTGGCGACAACGGAATGCACTTTGGCGGCGTCATGCGTGCGCAGCCAATCCGGGCTGCCGAACCCGGTTTTGTGACCAGCCACATCGAAAATATCTTTCAGACCGAAGGTGAGGCCGGCGAGCGGGCCGTTCGTTGCGCCCGGCAATTCGACGTGGGTATGGCGGCAGAATGCGCCCAGTTTGTCGCGTTCTAAAATGCTCATAAAAATCCTTATGAAACAATAGGGTAAAGATTATTCTCGCAGATGCTGCAACAGTTTATCGTGTATGCCGCCAAAGCCACCGTTACTCATAATCAGCACGTGGTCACCCACGCGTGAGGCACTGGCAATCTGCGCAATCAGCGTGGCAAAGTTATCACCCACGCATGCCTTTGCACCCAGCGGCGCCAGCACGGCGGCAGCATCCCAACCGAGGCCCGCGCTATAGCAAAAAACCTGGTCGGCTTCGCTCAAACTGCCCGCGAGCTGGTCTTTCAGCGCGCCCTGCTTCATGGTGTTGGAGCGCGGTTCCAGCACTGCGATCAGGCGCGCTTTGCCGATTTTCGCGCGCAGGCCCGCAATGGTGGTTGCTATCGCCGTCGGGTGATGCGCGAAATCGTCGTAGACCGTGACGCCACGCGCAACACCTTTGGTTTCCATGCGACGTTTAACGTTCTTGAAGGTACTGAGCGCCTCTATCGCCATGCCCGCAGGCACACCCGCGTGGCGCGCTGCGGCAATGGCTGCGAGTGCGTTTGCAACATTGTGTTCGCCGATGATGTCCCAACGCACGCGGCCTTGCTGTATGCCATTAAACTGCACGTCAAAACCATCGGTGTGACGCGCGCCAGCCTGCCAGCCGCTGTGTATGCCGTAGCGCTCTATCGGCGTCCAGCAGCCCCGTTTCAGCACCCGGTCAAGATTGGCATCAGCGCCATTGCTGACAATCAAGCCATTGCCCGGCACTGTGCGCACCAAGTGATGAAACTGCGTTTCAATCGCGGCAAGATCAGCAAAAATATCGGCGTGATCAAATTCAAGATTATTCAAAATGGTCGTGCGCGGATGGTAATGCACGAACTTTGAGCGTTTGTCGAAAAACGCCGTGTCGTATTCGTCGGCTTCGATCACAAAGAAGTTTGAATCGGTGCGTCGCGCGGAAATACCAAAATTCTCCGGCACGCCACCGATGAGAAAGCCGGGGTTCAAGCCCCCATGTTCAAGCATCCACGTCAGCATTGAAGTTGTGGTGGTTTTGCCATGTGTGCCCGCCACCGCCAGCACCCACTGGCCACGCAGCACGTTTTCTGCCAGCCACTGCGGGCCGGAGGTATACGGCAAGCCGCGATTGAGAATTTCTTCCATTAGCGCGTTGCCGCGCGCGACCACGTTACCGGCGACGAATAAATCCGGTTCAAGCTTAATTTGATCGGCGGCGAAACCTTCGATGAGTTCGATGCCCTGCGCCTGCAACTGCGTACTCATCGGCGGATAAACATTGGCGTCGCAGCCAGTCACCTTGTGTCCGGCGGCGCGGGCAATCGCCGCGATACCGCCCATGAACGTGCCGCAGATGCCGAGAATGTGGATGTGCATGGCAGGGAGAATAACTTAAAATCGCAAGCACGTTAAAGCGGCATTACGCTTTGAAAATAAAATACACCGCGCCCATCGGACACAACCCCGCATACAGATAATTCATGCGGATTTCCTGCCCCCTATAAAACACCGCAAACGGCACAAACACCGCGAGCGTGATGACCTCCTGCATGATCTTCAGTTGCGCCAGATTCATGTGTTCAAAGCCGATGCGGTTCGCGGGCATCGAAGCAGACATTCAAACAGCGCGATGCCCCAGCTCACCAGCGTGGCAATCCACCACGGCTTGCTGTTGAGATTTTTCAGGTGCCCGTACCTGGCAAAGGTCATGAAGACGTTTGAGGCGGCCAGCATCAATGCAGTTAGCGCAATAGGGTATTGCGAAATGTGGTTCATAAATATTTGTTTTTAATGATGTTTTACGGCCTGCCTCTGTGGCAGGCAACGCTACAATGGTAGCGCAACCAGTGATGCTCACTAATCGAACGATAATTCGCGGCGAATTTCGTCGTAACGCTGATGCAGGTCCTCGGCGCTGGCACCGCCAAGATTGAGCACGGCGTAGCGATAGCTGCCGAGCCATTTCATTTCGCGCGCGAGGCTTGCGCCACGCTTCAGGTAAAGCATCAGTCGCGCATCGGGGTAGCGTTGATGCACCGATTCAATTTGCGCCTGCCCCGGCACACGCGTCACTTCGCGCCCGTCAAAGCGCCGGAATACAAAGCTCGCTGCCGCGCCAAAAGCGCCTGCACCAAACGTTACGCGTGGCGCATTGCTCAGCGCGAGTTCGAACAGCAGCTCATACGGGTCGTAGCCATCCACACGCCGGTATAGATTGACGATCTGCGAGGCCATGCGCGGATTGATTTCGATAATGCGCAAGCGCCCCGTGTCCGGTTCGTACATCAACTCAACATTAAAAAAGCCATAGCCGTAATCAATCCCGGCAAATAATTTTTCGGCCAGCGCTTTCATGCGCGCCTGCACATCCGCAGGCAGACGCGAAGGGTACTCGAAGCGCGCAAACGCCTGCGTGCCGGGATACATGACCTCATCAACAATGCCGAGAATCGTGATTTTGCCGTTGTGCACATAGCCATCAAGATTGACCTGCACGCCGCTCATGATTTCCTCGCCGATCAAGTGATGCGCATCAATCGTGAACGGTGTAAAACGCGCCATCATGTCGTTGAACGGCGTAACCAGCTTGTGCAGGATCAGGGTTTCAATGAAATTAAAACCCAGGTGATTTTGCAGTTGCGCAAAACTGTCAACGCGCCGCGCCAGCACAGAATAGGTGGCTTTCACCGGCTTCACATAAAAGGGGAACGGCAGCCCGACATCCGCAGCGGATTCAAGCTTGTAAGGAAACACCGTAAAGCGCGGTGTGGCCTCAGGCATGATTTTTTGTTGCAGGCAGCGCGCATAATATTTGTGTTGCGCGGCGATAATTACCGCCGGATCGGTACCCGGTAGCCCCAGGCGCTGCGCCACCACGGCGGCAATCAGCGCGCCGAATTGCTCGTTGTTACTGATCACACCATCAATGCGCCCACGATATTTTTTGATCAGCTTTTCGGCATAGCGGTGCGCATTAAACGTCATCAAGCGCGCGTTTTCAGGAAAGGTAAATAAATCAAAGCCTTCGTAGAAAAAGCGGTAGCGCCCGGCATAACGCGGGTGATCCAGCTCGTCGCGGTCCCAATCCTTGGGGAATAGTACCAGTAGGTTTTTCATGAAAGCTTCAAAATAGGGCCGCAGACACGCCAGAATTGCAATTTAGGAGAATTCAGCGCCAGCGTGAACAGTTAATTCGTTGAATGTGCCTGTTCGGTTACAAGGTAAACATTCTATTACTTAGTAATTAGTATATTCCACGTACAGCTTAAATGCGTTGCTGGACGGATACCTGCCGCACTCCGATAATTGTCCGGTAATCTTTCGGCAAACTTACGTGAAAAATAGCCGTACAAACATGCTGCCTGCACTCAGTGGCCAAAGGAATCTCGAGATGGACGACGACACCGTATCCAATGAATCCAAAGCGACAACCCTGTCACAGCTTATGGCGTTGCGATTATCGCGGCGCGATGCGCTCAGGGGCATGGCCGCTGCTGGCGTCTACGGACTTGTCGGCTGTGCTACGCCCGCAACGCAAGGCAGCGGGTCATCGCTGACTTTCACTGAATCCGGGCGGTTCATGGATGAGACGCACCATGTTGCGCCCGGTTACAAGGTCAATACGCTGATTCGCTGGGGCGACCCGCTGCACGCCGATGCGCCCGCATTCAATCCGCAGGCACAGTCGGCAGCGGCACAGGAACGGCAGTTCGGCGCCAATAATGATTACGTCGCTTTCATGCCGCTGCCGCGCGGGTCGGCCAACTCAACGCGGGGTCTGTTGTGCGTGAATCACGAATATACTCTGGCGCCACTCATGTGGCCCGGCTACGCGCCGGAAAGCTACGCCAAAAATCTCACGCGCGAGCAGTGCGAAACCGAAATGGCAGCCACTGGCCATTCGATTGTGGAAGTGGAGAATCGCGGTGGACAGTGGCTGGTGAATCGCGCCAGCCCGTACAACCGGCGCATTTCAACGCGCGGCACGGTAATACGCGTTGCCGGCCCCGCAGCGGGCCATCCACGAATGTCCACCAAGGCCGATGTAAGCGGCACCCGCGTGATCGGCACACTCGCCAATTGCGCAGGCGGCACCACGCCATGGGGCACGGTACTCACCGCCGAGGAGAACATTCACTACAGCTTTACCGGTGACGCCAGTACCGGGCGCGAGGCTGCCGCCTGGAAGCGCATGGGTATCGATGGCCGCGCGCGAAGCCTTTGGGGCCGGCATTTCGACCGCTTCAATCTGAACAAGGAACCCAACGAAGCCAACCGCTTTGGCTGGATCGTGGAAATCGATCCGTATGACCCGAGGTCCTTGCCAGTGAAACGTACCGCACTGGGTCGCTGCAATCAGGAATGCGCGAACACTGTCATCAGCTACGACGGACGCATTGCCGTGTACAAGGGCGACGACAGGCGCATGGAGTATGTCTATAAGTTCGTTACGCGCGATGCTTGCAATACCGACCAGCCCGAAGCCAATCGTGATTTGCTCGACAGCGGCACCCTTTACGTAGCACGCTTCGAGACGAGCAAGATGCAGTGGCTGCCGCTGGTGTTCGGTCAGGGGCCGCTGACCAAGGCCAACGGTTTCGAGAACCAGGGCGATGTAGTGATCGACTCGCGCCGTGCCGCTGACTTGCTGGGCGCCACACCCATGGATCGTCCCGAGGACGTGGAAGTCAATCCGGCCACGGGACGCGTGTACGTCGCTTTGACATTCAACGAAAATCGCAAGCCTGATCAGATCGATGCCGCCAACCCGCGCGGCCCCAACAAGCACGGCCACATCATCGAAATCATTCCGCCGATGATCAACGGCAAATCCGACCACGCCGCCACCGAATGCAAGTGGGAATTTTTTATCGTCGTCGGCGATCCGAAAAACCCCGAACACGGCGCACGTTATCACGGGCCGGTTTCCCCCACCGGCTGGATTACGGCACCCGACAATCTGACATTCGATCCCAAGGGGCGCATCTGGATAGCCACCGATGGACAGGAGGATTGGTCTGGTTTCGCCGACAGCCTCTATGCCGCCGAAACCAGTGGGCCGCACCGCGGTGTGACACGCTGTTTTTTCAGCTCGCCGCGCGGTTCCGAGGTCACTGGCCCGGCCTTCACCCCCGACGGCAAGACGCTGTTTTTGTCAGTGCAACACCCGGGCGATGAAAAAGGCTCGACGTTTGACAAGCCTTCCACGCGCTGGCCGGATTTCAAACCGGATATGCCGCCGCGTCCTGCGGTGGTGGCAATTACCAAGGCAGACGGCGGTGAAATTGGCTCGTGATCACGCGAGTGGGTCATGAAATGTGAAACGATGACATGCGTTTGCGTCGGCGTGCACTTGATGGTGTGCGCGGCTGCGTGTGCACAGAATCTTTCAACAAAGCCTGTCCTGAGCTTGTCGAAGGACGCAGGCCAGACTTTTCCGGTCAAGCCCATGCGGATTGTCGTTCCCGTAGCGCCAGGCGGGGGGCTGGATCCGCAGGCACGCCTGCTGGGTAAAAAATTTCAGGAAAGCATGGGGCAAGCGGTGGTGATCGAAAACCGGCCAGGCGCCAATGGCATGATCGGCACGGAGCATGTGGCAAAGTCGCCCGCCGACGGTTACACACTGTTGTGCGCGGCGGCCTCGATGGCCAGCGCCGTCACACTGTACAAGAACCTATCGTTTGATCTGCAACGAGATTTTGCGCCAGTTAGCCAGATTTCGTCGAATGCCCAGTTCTTGATTGCGCACCCTAGCCTGCCTGTGGGTACGATGAAGGATTTCATCACGTTGGCAAAAAAGCAGGGCGGCAAAATGAATGCGGCGTCCGGTGGCACGGGTACCGCCAATCACCTGGTGCTTGAAATGTTCAAACAGCGCGCCGGGTTTCAGGCGACGCACATTCCCTACAAGGGCTCAGGCCCGGCAACCATCGCGCTGATGAGTGGCGAGGTGGATTTCAGTTTCGCGGGCGCGATCACCATGATTCCCCATATGCGCTCCGGCAAGGTCAAAGCGCTGGCGGTAACGTCGCCCGCGCCGTCACGCCTAGCGCCCGCGTTGCCGACGCTGGCGTCGTTGTATCCGGGTTTCGAGTCCGTAAACTGGTATGCGATTTTCGCGCCGGCTGCGACGCCAGCCGTGATAGTCAACAAGTTGGGTGGGGAAATCACCGCCGCCATCAAGTCTGCCGAAATGCGCGACTTCATGTTGAAAGAAGGCGCCGACCCGGTAGGCAACACACCGCAAGAATTTGCTGCTTACTTCAAGAGTGAAGTGACCCGCTACGCGCTGGTAATACAGGCTGCAAACATTCGGGTGGATTGATGCAGCGCGGTGCTCACAATGTTGCCGCCGCGCAGCCAGAAGAATAAAACGCAAGCCCGAAGGCTTGCGTTCAGGATGCTGCCACCGGCAAACTACTTGGTGACGACGATCTCGCCTTTCATCCCTGGATGCAATCCGCAGATGTAACCGTAGGTGCCTTCATTATTAAACTGAATGGAGGTGCTTTGGCCCTTGAGCATCACCGGTGAACGGAACTCGCTGGAAGCCTGCAATGTAACTTGATGCGGTGAGCTGTCGATGTTGGTCCAGGTGATGGTCTGTCCGGCTTTGACGCTGACCTTCTCTGGCCCGAACAGGAATTCAGCAACCGCCACAGTGCCCGGTCCGGAAGGCCGTTGTGCAGCACCCAGTGCAGTACCCTTCAGCCCAGCCAGCGAAATGACGAAATCCTGACCGGCGTGCGGCAGGTGGCAATCAAAACAACCCTTGGTATTGGCGTTGGCTTTTTGATTGGGCGTCTTGTCGCCCATAAAGGCCGCGTATTCCCAGTCGCCATTACGCCATGCAGCAGGAATAGTTGCCCCCCAGCCAGCTCGTTTTTCCATCACCGCATAGCCGACTACATTACCCTTAACAAAATTACCATCAGCACCTCTGACGGGCACGCCCTTGTCATCGGTCTTGGCAGCGTACTGCACCAACGTCAGCACGGTGCCGCTGGGAGCATCTTTACCCGAACGCACGGCGTCGACCGACGATTTCGACGTATACAGTTCACGGAACTGTTTGATATCAGCGCGATTAACTGTTTGATATAAAACGCCTTTTTCAAACCCTTCCGGGAATTTGATGCGGTCCGGCATGGCCTGACTATGCGCGACGAGAATGCCTCCCGCAATGGCCGCCACGCCGGCCAACGCACTGGCTACCTTGGTCACGATCTTCTTACGCTGTTGCTGCATGGCATCTCCTTGTTTATATGGGGAAAGTAGTCACTGTAGGTGCAATCATGCCATATCCGGCTTTCTATTTGTCGATGACGGCGGAAATTCTTTACAAGGGTAAGCGGGTATTTTTATTTATTTATATGAAACAATAGGTTATAGATGATATTGCTGCATATTTGCCGCTCAACGTTCGTATCCCAAAGCGGGTGCCAACCACCGTTCAGCGTCGTCAAGCGGCATGTCTTTACGGCGCGCATAATCTTCCACCTGATCTTTCCCGATTTTGCCCACCGTGAAGTACTGCGATTGCGGATGCGCCAGATGAAAACCACTTACCGATGAAGCGGGCCACATGGCAAAACTTTCGGTAAGCGTAATACCTGCGCGCTTGGCATCGAGCACATCAAACAACGCGGCCTTTTCGGTGTGATCGGGACACGCCGGGTAACCCGGCGCGGGCCGGATACCGCGATACTTTTCAGCGATCATGGCATCGTTATCCAGCGTTTCATCTTTGGCATAACCCCAGAATTCCCGCCGAACGCGCTTGTGGAGCAACTCGGTAAATGCCTCAGCCAGCCGGTCGGCCAGCGCTTTTAAGGTGATGCTGCTGTAGTCGTCGTGATTTTTCTCGAACTCAGCAAGTTTTTTCTCGATACCAAAACCGGCGGTGACCGCGAACGCACCGATGTAATCCTTGACGCCCGCTTCTTTTGGCGCGACAAAATCGCCGAGACACAAATTCGGATTACCCGTGGGCTTGCGATTTTGCTGCCGCAGGTTGTGCCACGTCATCACCGGCTTGTCGCGTTTTTCGTCACCGTAAATCTCGATGTCCTCGCCTTCGTTCACGCTGTTCGCGGGAAACAGGCCCAGCACGCCATGCGCCTGCAGCCATTTGCCGTCGATGATTTTTTTCAGCATCGCTTTGGCATCGACAAGAACTTTTTTTGCTTCTGCGCCGACAATTTCGTCATCCAGAATTTTCGGGTATGAACCGGCCAAATCCCACGTCTGAAAGTACGGGCCCCAATCAATGCATTCGGCAATTTCGGCCAGATCATAGTTGCGCAGGAGCTTCATGCCCGGGAATGCCGGCGCAACAGGCACATGTTTCGTCCAATCGGTCTTGAAGCGGTTAGCCCGCGCTTCGGCAATCGGGATCAGTTCCGGGCCTTTCTTGTTCGCGTGCTGCGCGCGAACCTTTTCATAATCGGCATTCAGCTCATCCAGATACTTGCGGCGCACCACTTCATCCTCGGCCAGCAGGCTGCTGCATACGGTCACGCTGCGCGACGCGTCTGGCACCCACACCGTCGGGCCATTGGTATAGCCCGGTGCGATTTTTACCGCCGTATGCGTGCGCGACGTGGTGGCCCCGCCAATCAACAACGGCAGGGTGAAGCCCTGGCGCTGCATTTCGCGCGCCACATTGCCCATTTCTTCCAGCGAAGGCGTGATCAAGCCCGACAGGCCAATGATGTCCACCTTCTCGGCAATGGCCGTATCCAGAATTTTCTGGCACGGCACCATCACGCCCATATTGACGACTTCGTAGTTATTGCATTGAAGCACCACGGCCACGATATTCTTGCCGATGTCGTGCACATCACCCTTGACCGTGGCAATAACGATCTTGCCCTTGGGCTTGGACGCTTCGCCCGACTCGCTCGCCATGCGCGCCTTTTCTTCCTCGATAAACGGAATCAGGTGCGCCACGGCCTGCTTCATCACCCGCGCGGATTTCACCACCTGCGGCAAAAACATTTTGCCCGCGCCAAACAAATCGCCGACGATATTCATGCCATCCATCAGCGGGCCTTCAATTACATGGATCGGGCGCCCACCGGACTCCACCAATTTGAGGCGCATTTCTTCGGTGTCTTCGGTAATCCATTGCGTAATGCCATGCACCAAAGCGTGAGCGAGGCGTTTTTCCACTGACTCCTGCCGCCATTCCAGCGTTTGCTCTTCTTTTGCGGCACCCGCTTTCAGCGTGCCCGCGAATTCGATCATGCGTTCTGTCGCATCCGGTCGCCGGTTCAACACCACATCTTCAACGCGCTCGCGCAGCTCAGGCGCAAGATCATCGTAGACACCCATCATGCCTGCGTTGACGATGCCCATCGTCATGCCCGCTTTAATTGCGTGATACAAAAACACCGTGTGGATCGCTTCGCGCGCCGGGTCGTTGCCGCGGAAAGAAAAACTCACGTTTGACACGCCGCCGCTGATTTTTGCATACGGCAAGTTTTCGCGTATCCACTTTGTCGCCTGAATAAAATCCACGGCATAGTTGTTGTGTTCTTCAATGCCGGTGGCAATGGCAAAAATATTCGGATCGAAAATAATGTCTTCCGGCGCGAAGCCCACTTTTTGCGTGAGCAAATCGTAGGCGCGCTTGCAGATTTCTGTTTTGCGCGCGAAAGTGTCAGCCTGACCTTGTTCATCAAACGCCATCACGATAGCCGCCGCGCCATAGCGCTTGCACAGCGTCGCCTGCCGCAGGAACTCAGCCTCGCCTTCCTTCATGCTGATCGAGTTGACGATGGCCTTGCCTTGCACGCACTTCAGCCCTGCCTCTATCACGTCCCATTTGGACGAATCGATCATCACCGGCACACGCGAAATATCCGGTTCGCCTGCCAGCAGATTCAGAAAGCGCGCCATGGCGGCTTTTGAATCGAGCATGGCTTCATCCATATTGATGTCAATCACCTGCGCGCCGTTTTCAACCTGCTGTCGCGCCACGGCGAGCGCTTCGTCGTACTGTTCATTCAAAATCAGCCGCGCGAAAGCGCGTGAACCGGTGACATTTGTGCGTTCGCCAACATTGACAAATAGCGATGTTTCATCGATGTTCGCCGGTTCCAACCCGGACAAGCGCAACTTGTGATCGCATTGTGGGGGCACGCGTGGAGGCAACGTTTTCACCGCCTGTGCAATGGCGCGTATGTGATCGGGCGTAGTGCCACAGCAGCCACCGGCCACATTCACAAAACCCGCCTCGGCAAACTCTTTCAGCAAGCCGGAGGTAATCGAAGGCGTTTCGTCAAAGCCGGTGTCGCTCATCGGGTTGGGCAAGCCTGCGTTCGGGTACACGCATATCGGCGCGTCGCAGATTTTCGACAGTTCGGCGATATAAGGCCGCATCAGGGAGGCGCCCAGCGCGCAATTCAAGCCAATCGTAATCGGCTTGGCGTGGCGTACGGAATTCCAGAATGCTTCGACCGTCTGCCCGGATAAAATGCGGCCGGAAGCATCTGTCACCGTGCCGGAAATCATCACTGGATAGCGCTCGCCGCTTTCTTCGAAAAACTGGTCGATGGCAAACAGCGCAGCCTTGGCGTTCAGCGTATCGAAAATGGTTTCAACCAGAAACAAGTCCACACCGCCTTCATGCAGCGCACGCGCCTGCTCAAGGTAAGCTGCCACCAGTTCATCAAAAGTGACATTGCGCGCGCCGGCGTCGTTGACGTCGGGCGAAATGGAAGCGGTCTTCGGCGTGGGGCCAAATGCACCAGCGACAAAGCGCGGTTGCTCCTTGGTCGAATACTTGGCACAGGCTGCTCGGGCCAGCCGCGCCGAAACCACGTTCATCTCGTACGCCAGCGACTCCATGTGGTAATCGGCTTGCGCAATGCGCTGCGCGCCAAAGGTGTTGGTCTCGATAATATCGGAACCCGCCGCAAGGTATTGCTCGTGTATTTCCTGGATAACATGCGGCTGCGTCAACACCAGCAATTCGTTGTTGCCTTTGACGTCGTGGGCGAAATCCGCGAAACGTGCGCCGCGATACGCTTTTTCATCCAGCTTGTAGCGCTGGATCATGGTGCCCATCGCGCCATCGAGCACGAGAATGCGTTGACGGAGTGCGGATTCAATCGCGGTAAAACGTGAGTTGTTCATCGCCGGAGCGTTCATAGCAATAGCCTGCGCCGCCTGAGCAGCGTTGCCAAGTTGTTGTTAAGTAAGCACAATTTTATCATGCGTGGACAGTAAACCCGGTGTTCCTACTATAATCAATGCTTGATCTTCTTGGCCCCCGTGCGATGCAACACCTTGAACCCAAAGCAGCTTACGAATTTCTGAAAGATAACCCCGAAGCGGTTTTCATTGATTGCCGCAGTGAGATTGAATATTTTTTCGTCGGACATCCAACACGCGCCATACACGTAGCATGGCAGGAAGGCCCGAATTGGGCGGTGGACCCGCAGTTTGTCGCGCATGTCAAGACAGCAGCAGGCATGAATCGCCCGGTGGTGCTTATCTGCCGCAGCGGCAATCGTTCAATGGATGCGGCGCAAGTTCTGGAAGCCGCTGGTTTCACTCAGGTTTATAACGTGTTGCACGGATTCGAAGGCGAGCTCGGCGAAAATCACCATCGCAACGAAAAATCAGGTTGGCGGCACGACGGGTTGCCTTGGGAACAAAGCTAGGCCGTCAACTCAGGGTTACGCCCAGTAATTTGCCGATCAAGTAAGTGACGAGGCCGGCGGCGCAGCCAATACTCAGCATACGCGTGCCGCTCCACCAGGCATTGCGCCCGGTGAATAGCGACAGAGTTGCGCCCACCCCAAATAGCGCCGCCGTGGTCAGCGCTATCGCAATAGCCATGCTTTTTGTGCCACTCGCAAACACGAACGGCAGCAGCGGTACCGACGCGCCGACGGCAAACGCGGCAAACGAAAACAGTGCGGCGCCCCAGGGGGATCCCAGGTCGTCCGGGTTCAGACCCAATTCCTCGCGCGCCAGCGTATCCAGCGCGCGCGCCGGATCTGAGGTGAGTTGTGTTGCCAGCCGTACTGCATCGTCGCGCGGAAGTCCTCGTGCCACGTAGATCAGGGCTAGCTCTTCGGCTTCCTCTTCGGGATAGTGATCGAGTTCGTCCTTTTCGAGCCCAATCTGGTACTCGAACATTTCACGCTGCGAGCGCACCGAAACATATTCACCCGCCGCCATGGAAAATGCGCCCGCAATCAGCCCCGCTATACCGGAAAGCAGCAGCAACTTGTTGTCTGCCGCAGCACCGGCCATACCCATGATCAGGCTGGCATTGGAAATCAAGCCATCATTGACACCAAACACGGCGGCGCGCAGATTGCCGCCACTGCCTATGCCGCGATGGCGCTTGCCCATTTCGCTGCCGGGCGCTTGTGAAGCATGCCCCTGCAAGGCGTGCGTATAGAGTGACATGCCTCGCACTTTCATGGCCGACAATACCGTCCGTAGCGGCCGTGCGCCGAAACGCCGCAACAGAGCCGCCACGACGCGCGTTCGCGTATCCGGCGCATACGGCGCCAGTGGCAAGTAACCGGCCTCGCCAGCCAACCGCTCCCAAATAGCCGCCTGCTTTTCCGCCTCGCCCGCCAATTCAGTGAACAAGGCGGCACGCGGCGTGCCTGCCTCGGTCTCGCTCACCACCCGGTAAAGGTATGCCGCCTGCTTTTCCTCGCGCCAGCTCGATAATTCGCTCATGTTTGCCCCCGTGTTCGCAACAACCAAAGATACGCCAACCAGAGCATCAGGGCAGCAAGCGCAAACAACAGGCCACCAAAAGCCATGGTTGCGGCGGTAGCCGAAAACAGGGGCGAGGCAATCGCTGCGACAAAACCGGCCACCATCGACTGCACGCAACTTTGCAAGGAGGCAGCCATGCCACGATTACGCGGAAACAGGTCCAGCAACATCAAGGTCAGCGATGGCATTGCCAGCGCCATGCCCGTAGCGACAATCACCTGATGTGCGACTGACCACGGTAACTGTGGCGGAAAAGCCAGATAAAACAAATTGTTATACGCAACACCTGCAAACATGATGGAAAATGACAACCACACCGTGCGGCGCGCAGAAAACTTTCCTGCAAGTCTGCCGGAAAGTGTCGCCCCCAACATCATGCCGATCACGCCCGCCATAAACAGCCAGGCGAAATCGTGAGCGGTCAGGCCCAGGTGACGATAAATAAAAGCCGGTGCTGAGAGCACATAGAGAAAAAACCCGGCAAAGCTGAGCGAACTCGTCCCCGCCAGCAAAATGAACTTTGGATTGAGCGCCACTAAGCGGTACGCCGCGAGCAGCGGCGCTGCCGCAAAGCGTTGACGTGCAGACGCCGGGAGCGTCTCCGGCAGATAGCGATGGCAGGCAATGAACAGCAATGCCCCAAACAGGGAGAGGAACCAGAAGTTCGCGCGCCAGCCAAACCACGTTTGCAGGGCACCGCCGATTATCGGTGCAATGGCCGGCGCAATCGAAAAAATCAGCATCACCCGGGACATCTGCCGCTGTGCTTCAACCCCCTGATACGCATCGCGCACTACCGCGCGACTCAAGGCTGTGCTCGCGCCCGCGACCAACCCCTGTAACGCGCGGCAGATCAACAACATGGTCATGCTGTCGGCCATCGCGCAGCCTATGGAGGCCAGCACGTAACCGCCTAAACCCACCAGAATTACTGGCCGCCGACCTACCGCATCCGAAATCGCACCGTGAAACAGCATCATGACTGCAAACGGAATTAGGTAGGCCGTCAGCGTTTGCTGTATCAGCACCTCCGTTGTCGCCATCTCTGCCGCGATCGCGGGAAACGAGGGCAGATAGGTGTCGATAGTGAACGGCCCGATTGTGGCAAGGCCAGCAATCAATAATGGTAGCCAGCGTGAATGGCGAGGAACGGTGGGCAACGGTGATTCCACTCTGGCGGCAGTCGGGGTTATTAATGATTGTACCGTGTGGACGCCATTTCTCAGTGGCTTAAAGCGGGTCGCAATATCGAATAAGGCACCAATTTAGCGTTGTGCGCACACGCGTTCAGCGATACGCTGACGAAAACTCTATTTTCGGTGTTTGGCATGCTTCGGTGTTTGGCATGCGCGTAGCAGATCAAATCCGCAAACGCGGATTCCGCCGTTGGCACGAGCGCCAGCTTATCGAGGCGCACGCGAGCTTGGTGACGGCGTTTTTAAGTGTGATCTTGATCGCCGTGTGTCTGGATCAACTTGATTGGCGTGGCGCAGGGGTGAAGCCCTTGGTGATGCTGGCGTTGATCGCCGCAGGCGTAGCGTTGTGTTTCAAGACCGTGACATTCTATTTCAGCATGCTGTTCCGCGCTGAACATTTTGCCCTGCAGGCCGTGTGCAGCGAATGCAAAGTCTACGGCGTCATAGACGTGCTTGCCACCCACAACGACGACGTTTTGCACGTGTGCTGCAAAAAGTGTCATCACCAGTGGACCATCCATGCACAGGAGATTCCGCCAGCGGCGGGCAAATCCCTGTAACTTGCAGCTTATCTGCCACCCGCCACCATGCGCGCGAAGCAATCGCCAAACCCTATGGCGGCATAACCCTCGCGCTTGCCATGCGCACGGAGGTAAATGTCGTCGCCGTCCTGCACCCAGCGACGGGTTTCGCCGGACGACAATGTGATGTCGCGCGTGCCGTCAAACGTGAGCTCGGCGATGCTGCCGTAGTTTTCGGGCGTGGGCCCGCTGATGGTGCCAGAGCCGAAAATATCACCGGACTCCAGACTGCAACCGCCGCAGGTGTGATGCGCCACCATTTGTGCGACTGTCCAGTAAAGGTGCTTGGTATTGCTGACCGCAATGCGCTGCGGCGGCATGCCTTTGCTGCGCATGCCTTCGGTGTGAATCAGCACTTCGATTTCAAGATCGAACTGCCCTTCACGCTGGTCTGCGTCGTCCCACAGATAGGGCAACGGCTTCGGGTCCCCTTCAGGCCGCGGCGGTTGTGCCGCCTGAAACGGTGCCAGCGCTTCCGGCGTGATAATCCACGGCGAAATGGTGGTGCCAAAGTTCTTCGACAAAAACGGCCCCAGCGGTTGAGACTCCCAACGCTGGATATCGCGCGCTGACCAGTCGTTCAGCATGCAGTAGCCGTAGATGTGCTCGCGGCCTTTGCTGGTCGGTATGGGATCACCCCATGTATTGCCGTGACCAATCCAGATGCCGAATTCAAGTTCAAAATCCATTTTGAGGCACGGGCCGAATGTTGGCAGTTTCTCGCCATCGACCACGCGCTGGCCGTTGGGACGGCGTACCGGCGTTCCTGCTGGACGCACGGTAGAAGCACGGCTGTGATATGCCACCGGCACGTATTTGTAATTGGGACTTAGCGGCGGATTGGAACCGCGGCGCTTCCCGCCATTTTCCGCGTGCGTTATGCCCGCGAAAAAATCGGTAAAGGCGCCGATTTTTGCGGGCAGATGCAGCTTGCAATCAGCTATTTTGTGCAGCAGCTTTGCGGCCAGCGGCTGTGCGCGCCCGGATTCGGTGGTGCCTTCCGCCAGCAGCGCGGACACTTGCTTGCGCAGCGCGGCACGCGGGCCTGCACCCAGCGCCATCAAGTCGTTTAGCGTAGAGGCACAGGCAGCACGCGCGGCTTTTTCCGCATCGCCGGAAAACAGCTGCGCGTCACACGCCGCCTTCAGATCAAAAACCTCGTCGCCGATGGCAACACCACCGCGCGGCGTGTCGCCCTTGGCATTAGCTACGCTGAAGATACCCAGGGGCAGGTTCTGAATGGGAAAATCCGCATGGCCATTCGCGCTGGTTACCCAGCTTTTGCGATGGGTGTGGTGGGTTTCGTCGAGTTGAAGCATCATGGCCGCCTTTCAATAAGTATTTGTTTTTATTGAATTTTTAGTTAAATAACAGAGCCTGCATGAATCTTACTGAACCTCTGTGTCGATGGTGATCGTAATATTTTTTTCTGCGTTGGTCACTGCCTTGGTTGCGCCCTGCAGATCGCCAGGCTGAGGCATCGCATTACCGCTTTTTGAGATGCGCGCGCCGACGATGACCTGCTTCGCGCTTGACAAGTTAGCGGCCGGGTTCATTGCCATGCTGTCGTCGAGTGCAAATTTGATGGGCAGCTCGCTCGCTTTTTTACGCAGAATGGCAAGCGGCATACGCGAGCCCTCAGCGGCGCGGGCGAATATGAATACGGTGTCTCCCGGCGAAACCTTCGCCGCCAGCGGTGGTGCCAGCGTTACCATGCCGCTGACCCCTTTTGTCGAAGCGGCGACGGATTTTTCAGCGGGCTTCTCTACCGCTTTTTCAGCCACCGGCGCTTTGGCTGCGCCGCCACCGGCCATGCTCCGCGCTTCGGCGATACTTCCCTGCACGTTGCGCGCCATTTCCGTGTCGGGCGGCACCAGTGTTGCCATCTTTTCCCAATGCTTGATGGCCGTAGTGAAATCTTTTTTATCGAAGGCAATAGTGCCCGCCAGCGCCAGTGATTTCACGTGCTTTGGATCAATCTTCAGCGCGCGCATGATCAGCGCTTCCGGTTCGCCAAGCAGGCTTTGCCCACGCGCCATGGCAAGGGCATCCGCGTAATCGGCCAGCAAATGCGGATTGTCCGGCACGCGTTCCACCGCCTTGGCGTAGGCTGCGGCAGAATCGTCATAGCGGTTCATTACGGCGTAGGAACGGCCCAGCATCGCCCAGCCTTGCGGATCGTCGGGGTTTTGCTTCATGCGCTCAGCAAGCTTTGCCACCATCGCCTCAACCTGTTCAGCGCTGGGTGCTTTGCCGTTAGCGCCATTCGTTCCGTGGGGTGGCGGCGCAACCGGCGATAGAGCGCGCGGGGTGCCTACGGCAAAATACAGTCCGACGGCCAATAGCGGTACGGCAGCACCTAAAATCACGGCAGGCGCGCGGCTGGCGGGTCGCGTGGCAGCGGGTGCGGGCGTTTCGCCCACGTCGTCGAGCAAACGCTTTTCCAGCTCCATGCGTGCCCGCTCGTATTGCTCATCGCTTAACGTGCCAGCCCTTCGATCAGCCTCCAGCTCATTTTGTTGATCGCGATAGACTGCGACATTCAGCGCACTGTTGGTGTTGTTCGTGCTGGCCGCCGCACCTGTGGTTTTATGGCTCCGCCACAGCGGTGGCAGTACGAACAGCAGCGCGACAACAATCAAAATCGCCGCAACAATCCAGAATACAGTCATCGGTGCTCCATCCCGTTGCCCTCGGTGCCTTTGTCAGGGTTATCCAGCAACGCAGCAGCCCGTGCACGCTCCGCTGACGTAAGTTGGGGTTCCGCCGCTATGGATGCCCGGCGGCGCAAGCGCATAAAAAGCGCAATCAGCCCGCCGATCAGAAGTAACCCCGGCCCGAACCACAGCAGTAGCGTGGTCGCCTTCATCGGTGGACGGTACAACACAAAATCACCATAGCGTTCGGTCATGTAATTGATGACATCCTGCTCACTGGCACCCTGCCTGAGTTTTTCGCGCACCTGATTTTTCAGGTCAACGGCAAGGTCTGCATGGGAATCCGCCAGCGACTGGTTCTGACACACCAGGCAGCGCAACTCTTCGGCGAGGCGCTGCACCCGTTGATCAAGTGCCGCATCATCTGCGGCTTGAACACGCGCGAGACCGAAGGCAAAAATTAATAAAAAAAACAATAGGTTACGCATTGTTACCGGAAGCTCCTCTAGCCGTTCAGCTGCGCGATCAGCGGCAATATTTTCTCGTTCAACACCTGCGGCGTCACTGGCCCGATTTGTTTAAAACGAATCACGCCCTGCTTATCGATTACATAGGTTTCAGGCACGCCATACACGCCATAGTCGATGCCAATGCGGCCTTGCACATCGTAAGCCGACAGCACATACGGATCGCCAAAGCGATTCAGCCACGCAATGCCATCGGGCCGCCGGTCCTTGTAATTCAGACCGTAAATCGGCACCTTGCCGCTCTTCGCGAGATCGACCAGCACCGGATGTTCATCGCGGCACGATGCGCACCAGGAGGCCCACACATTGAGCAGCCAAACCTTGCCCACCATGTCTTTTTGCGAGAATGTTTTGTCCTGCGCATGCAGTTGCGGCAATTCAAAGGGCGGTGCGGGTTTGTTAATCAGCGGCGATGGCACCTCGCGCGGATTGAGTGTCAAACCTACACCGAGAAATACCACCAGCACCAAAAACAGGGCGAGCGGCCATATCCAGACATTCCAACGCTTCATCGGCTTATCCCGCCGCCGCTGTGCCGGCAGGCACGGTCGCGGTACGCGATCGCGTTGCAAGACGATATCGTCTGTCCAACACGGCCAGCAATCCGCCCAGCGCCATCAGCACACAGCCGCCCCAGATCCAGTCTACAAACGGCTTCACCTGTACCCGTATCACCCACGCCTTGTCATTCACCATCTCACCCAGCGATACATACAAATCGCGTGTGAAGCCGGTAGCGATGGCTGCTTCCGTCATGGCATTTTTTTGCACGTTGTAAATGCGTTTTTCGGGATACATGGTCTTCA
Organism: Betaproteobacteria bacterium; assembly: GCA_947486575.1. Classification (GTDB taxonomy): domain Bacteria; phylum Pseudomonadota; class Gammaproteobacteria; order Burkholderiales; family SG8-41; genus UBA5216. The sequence continues at coordinate 25,149 of CANKUB010000046.1, forward strand.
GCGACGCACCATCGCGGGTGACGCTGAAAGTGCCGCGCGCCGCGACATAGTTGGGACCTTTCACATCATTCAGCGCATCGAATTTAAACGTATAACCACCGAGTTCCACAGTTTCACCCACTGCGAGGCGCACGTCTTTTTCCGCTTCGTAACTCTTGACCATGGTCACACCCACCACAAATACCGCCACACCGATATGCGCGAGCAGCATGCCGTAGTAGCTGCGGGTTTGCGTGCGCAACTTGGCAAAAACGCTGGTGCCGGGCAACTGTTTCAGCCGCGCTAGCAGGGTTGTCACGCTGCTGGCAACAATCCACAACGCCAGCAGCAGACCAAAACTCGCCAGCGGCGTCCACTTGCCCATTGTCAGCGGCAATAGCAGTCCGCCTGCAACCGCTACCACGAACGCCCACTTCAAGCGGGTGGCCAGCTCAGGCAGATTCGCCTGCTTCCAGCGCGCCATGGGGCCGACACCCATCAGGAACAAGGCAGGCGCCATCAGTGGTACAAACACCGCTTCAAAATAGGGCGGGCCAACAGACAGCTTGCCCATGCCCAGCGCGTCTATAAACAACGGATACAACGTGCCGAGCAAGACCGACCCCGCCGCTACCACCAGCAACACATTGTTGGTGAGCAAAAACGATTCGCGTGACACCACTTCGAAACGCCCGCCCAAACCGACTTTGTGAGCACGCCACGCAAACAATCCCAACGAGCCGCCGATGACCACTGTGAGAAACGCCAGAATGTATACGCCGCGTTTCGGGTCAACCGCAAACGCATGCACGGAAGTCAGCACGCCGGAACGCACAAGAAACGTGCCGAGCAACGACAATGCAAACGCAAAAATAGCCAGCAATACCGTCCAGCTTTTAAACGAACCGCGTTTTTCAGTCACTGCCAGCGAATGAATCAGCGCAGTGCCCACCAGCCAAGGCATGAATGAGGCGTTTTCGACGGGATCCCAAAACCACCAGCCGCCCCAGCCCAGTTCGTAATACGCCCACCAACTGCCCAAGGCTATGCCCAGCGTGAGAAACATCCATGCGGTTGTCGTCCACGGCCGTGACCAGCGTGCCCACGTTGCATCCAGTCGGCCTGAGAGCAAGGCTGCAATGGCAAACGCAAAGGCCACCGAGAATCCGACGTATCCCATGTAAAGCATGGGCGGGTGAATCACCATGCCGGGATCCTGTAACAGGGGATTCAAATCTCGCCCGTCCATGGCCGCCGGAAGCAGCCGATCAAACGGGTTCGAGGTAAACAGCATAAAACTCAGGAAACCGACGCTGATCAGGCCCAGCACGCCCAGCACGCGCGAGATGATGTCATCCGGCAAATGGCTGCTGAACACACTGACCGCCATCGTCCACAGCGACAGCATCAACACCCACAGCAGCAATGATCCTTCATGCCCGCCCCAAACCCCTGCGATACGGTATTGCAGCGGCAGCGCAGAATTGGAATTGGATGCCACATATAGCACTGAAAAATCATTCTGCACAAACGAGTAGGTCAAGCACCCGAAGGCGATGGCAATAAACACGAACTGGCCCTGCGCCGCAGGCCGCGCGAGATTCATCCATGATAAATTGCCGCGCGCCGCACCGGCCAGTGGCAGCGTGCCTTGCGCCACCGCCAGTATCAGCGCCAGTACCAATGCGAATTGACCGAGTTCTGGAATCATGGGTTTGCCGCCTTGTTGTTATTTCGCATTGATGACAGTGCCTGTCGCTTTTTGATTCGTCGCCTGCGCCTTTTTCACGGCGTCGGCGGCTTCTGGCGGCATGTAGTTTTCGTCGTGTTTGGCCAGCACCTCGCTCGCCACGAACACACCGTTTTCCAGCCGCCCCTGGGTTACCACGCCCTTGCCTTCGCGGAACAAATCCGGCAGAACGCCCTTGTACGCTACGGGAATGCTCTTGGCGGTATCGGTAACGACAAAGTTGACGGTGACGCCATCCGGCTGACGTTTGACGCTGCCCGTCTCCACCATGCCGCCCACGCGAAATGCACGCCCCTGCGGTGCCTCATTGGCCGCCACTTGCGACGGCGTAAAAAAGAACACGAGATTTTGTTGAAACGCCGACAGCACCAGCCCTGCAGCGAGCGCCAGCACTGCGACACCCGCGACGATCAACGCAATACGGCGGTGACGCGGTTTCATGCCCGATGCCCTGCAGCACGGCGGCGTAGCGCCAGCATCGCGATTTCTATCGCGATCACGGCGAAGGTTACGCCATACGAGCCCCATACATACAAGCCCTTGCCGCCCATTGCGAAAAATTCAATCATACTACCCCAGTTCATGTTTGCTTCCCCAGGTACGCGCGCACCCAGTCGGTGCGCAGCTCACGCTCAAGAATAATGCAGCGCACGCGCCACAGCGCCGCTGCAATGGCATACGCCCAGCACGCAAACACCATTACCATCATGCCGGTAAACATGGTGGCTGCCATCGTGGGGGCACTCTTGAGGCTGACCGACGAGCCTTGATGCAGGGTATTCCACCACTGTACTGAAAAATAAATGATCGGAATATTGATGACGCCCACCAGCGCCAGCACCGCACCGGCTTTATCCGCGCGACGCGGATCATCGATCGCCGCCTGCAGCGCCATGAAGCCAAAATACAAAAACAACAGTAATAGCTCGGACGTCAATCGCGCATCCCATACCCACCAGGTGCCCCACGTTGGTCTCCCCCACAGTGCGCCCGTCCATAGCGCGATAAACGTGAACCATGCGCCGGTGGGTGCTAGCGCGCTTGCCATCATGCCCGACAGCCGCGTATTGAACGCGAGACCGATGCCCGCCCAAAACGCCATCGCCAGATAAATTACCATCGACATCCACGCCGCCGGTACGTGAATAAATATAATGCGATACGACTCGCCCTGCTGCGCATCGGTTGGCGCGACAAAAAATCCAATGTAAAGGCCGACGACAAACAATACCGCAGCGAATGCGGCAAACCAGGGCGCAATCGCACCCGCCAGCGGAAAAAATGCTTGCGGCGAGGCGTACTTGAACCAGTTAAAACTGGCGGATTCATTTTGCAGGTTTGCGCTCGGCATGGCGCGTGTTGGATTACGAATAGTTACAAAGGTTCGGGGGCTGAGTTTAATGCAATTTCAGGGCGGCGGAATTATAACGTAACCTGTTGTTTATTCGTAAGAAATTCTAAGTGCTGCTGCAATGGCCCAAGGCGCCAGCGACAGTGCCGCAAGCGACATTGCCGCCAGCAGCAGCAAATACGGCTGCGCTGTCATGCCTGTGGCTGTCGCCTCAACCGCCAGCGAACCCAGAATCAGCACCGGTGCGTACAGCGGCAACACTAGCAGCGCCAACAACACCCCGCCGCCACGCAAACCCAGCGTAAGTGCTGCGCCGATGGCGCCAATCAAGCTTAAACTGGGCGTGCCCAGCGCCAACGCGAGTGCCAGCACCGCCAGCGCATCGGCAGGCAATCCAAACTGCAAGCCCAGCAGGGGTGCTATCAGCACCAACGGCAGATTCGCCGCGATCCAATGCGCGAACACTTTTGCTATAACGATCATCGACAATGGCGTTGCGCCGATCAGCATTTGTTCCAGCGTGCCGTCGGCGTAATCGTCGGCGAACAACCGTGATAACGCGAGCATCGAGGCCAGCAACGCCGCTACCCACACCACGCCCGGCCCGATAACACGCAACAGTTTGGGCTCCGGCCCGATGCCAAGCGGAAACAAGCTGGCAACGATCACAAAAAACAGCACTGAGACGAACACATCAGCGCGTCGCCGCCACGCCAACGTGAGATCTCGCGCTATCACGTTTCGCATCACACTTAGCATGGGTCTTTTTCCGCTACGGCGTCCAAATCGAACCGCTGCGTAATGCTTGCGTCAATCGCCGCAGTCTGGTGCGTGGTAAAAATCACGTTGCCGCCGCCGGTCACGTGGGCGAGAATCAGTGTTTCGAGATGACTGACCGCCGCCACATCCAGCGCCGAGAACGGCTCATCCAGTATCCACATCGGTGCTTGCCCCGAAAGCGCCAGCCGCGCCAGCGCCGAACGGCGCTTCTGCCCCTGCGACAAGGCGCGCACCGGTAAGTGCGCGCACGCCGCAAGCCCGAATGAATCCAGCGCATTGCGCACCGCACCCGCTGTGGTTGGCCGACCCGCCAGCGTGCACGCGATGCGTAAATTTTCCGTTGCCGATAGATCGTCCTTCAGCGCGTTGGCGTGGCCCAGATACACCACTTCGCGCCAGTAGGCTTCGCGCAGCGCACGCGTGGGTTCGCCGCGCCAGCGCACCTCGCCCGCATCCGCCGCACCCAGCCCGCACAAGATGCGCAGTAAACTGGTTTTTCCGCTGCCGTTGGTGCCGGCTACATGCAGCAGCCCGCGTGCTTCCAGCGCGAACGATACGCCGCGAAACAGTGTGCGCTCGCCGCGCGTGCAGGCGAGGTTGCTTACCTCCAGCATGTCGTTACCACGCTATCGTCTCTATCCACGCTCGAACCGCCGGTACTGTATTGCTTCAGCCACATGCGCTGCACTAATGGTCGCCATACCGCCAACATCGGCGACGGTACGCGCCACTTTAAGTATGCGGTGATACGCGCGGGCGGAAAGCCCCATGCGGCTGATCGCTTGCTTTAATAATGCGTCGCCTTTTTCGTCGGGCACGCAATGTTTGTCGATATCTCGCGTAGAGAGTAATGCGTTGGGTTTGTTCTGCCGCGCGAGGGCGCGTTCGCGCGCGGCTGTGACGCGCGCTCGTACCATGGCTGAAGAATCTCCCTGCGCCTGCCGTGTCATATCCTCCTGCGGCAGGGAAGGCACTTCGATTTGCAGATCAATGCGATCCAGCAGCGGGCCGGAGATGCGCGAGCGATAGCGTGCTACCTGATCGGGTGTGCAACGGCATTTGCCGTTGGTGTGACCGAGATAGCCGCAGGGACAGGGGTTCATCGCCGTCACCAACTGAAATTGCGCGGGAAACTCCGCTTGCCGCGCGGCGCGTGAAATGGTGATGCGCCCGGATTCCAGCGGCTCGCGCAGCACTTCGAGCACCTTGCGTTCGAACTCGGGTAACTCATCGAGAAACAGCACGCCGTGCATCGCCATCGAAATCTCGCCGGGGCGCGGATTGCTGCCGCCACCTACCAGCGCCACGGCGGACGCGGTGTGGTGCGGCGCGCGGTAGGGGCGCTGTTTCCACTTGGCGACGTTAAACCCTGCGCTGCCCAGTGATTGCATGGTGGCGGATTCAAGGGCTTCCTGTTGTGTCATTGGCGGCAGCAGACCGGGTAGGCGCGAGGCAAGCATGGTTTTGCCAGTGCCGGGCGGGCCGACCATCAGCAGGCTGTGTCCGCCTGCTGCTGCGATTTCCAATGCGCGTTTGGCGTGGGCCTGGCCTTTGACATCGAGCAAATCGGCGTAAGTTTCTACCGCAATAACCGGTTCACTTTGATACGGCGAAAGTTTATCTTGCCCCAGCAAATGTGCGCACACCGCCAGCAGCGATGGCGCAGCGTATACCGTGGCATTTTCAACGAGCGCAGCTTCGGCGGCATTTTCTACCGGCAACATAAATGCGCTGCCATCGTTCAGCGCACCGAGTGTCATGGCAAGCGCGCCACGCACCGGGCGTAGCGCGCCGGTTAGCGCAAGCTCGCCTGCGAATTCGTATTCGTTCAGTTTATCTGCAGGGATTTGTCCCGACGCCGCCAATATGCCCAGCGCAATCGGCAAATCAAGCCGACCGGATTCCTTGGGCAAGTCGGCGGGCGCGAGATTGACCGTGATGCGCCGCATGGGGAACTCAAAACGCGCATTCTGCAACGCCGCGCGCACGCGGTCTTTTGATTCTTTCGCCTCGGCTTCGGGCAAGCCAACAATGGTGAAGCTCGGCAATCCGTTCGCCAGATGAACCTCGACATCGACCGGCGGCGCGGCCACGCCCGCGAGCGCGCGGCTATGCAGTACGGCTAGCGACATAATTGACAAGTTTTGGTGGGCACCCTGCGATGCCCGCACGTGGATACCTCACGACGCTGCGCCCGCGTGCCCGCAAGCCTGAGTACGACGTTGGATAAATTTCATGTAGGAAGAATTCCTATAGCGCGCGATCAGTTGTCACCGCAGCCCACTGAAGTCACATCGGATTGGGAACACCGTTATTCGAGTCGCTTTAAAATACATAATAAAAACAATAGCCTACAACGAATATCGCGAATTCTGCCGCTGTATTGATACTGGCCCCTCAACCGCTTTGCCGGGGCTGAAAACCCGTAAGAACTGCTGTGTAAGACTTGTAAAAAAACAACACTGGCCCAGCGATTAATATTGCGCCACCAAGGGTAACTGCATACACTTTCATCCATTGGTAATCCTGTGTGGGCCGCTCAAATTGTTACCGCAAAACTTTCGTTATTTTTCGTTGAAAATCGGTAACTGTTCACCCTCAAGCAGGCGAAGGTGCATAGCCATTGAAGGTAGCGCGTAATACTTCAAAGATATTATGTCCCTGTTTTTGCATGGTATCGAGATAGGAGCGAATATTGCAAAAGTCCTGTGCCCCCCTCAATGTGCGGAAACATCCTGATATTTTCAACTTCACCTTTGGCATTCGAACGGCACGCTCCGCCCAATTATTGGTGAATGGGATGTTCAAATCTTTCGTGAAATGCAGAATCTCATTTGCATGCTCTCGCATCCGCTTCAGTAGGTTGAAGGCGAACGATTGCTTGATTCTTCCTCGTTTTTTGTCTTTTCGTTTAACCGCTGGATTTAATCCGCTTGCTTGGGCTATTAATGCCCAATAGGCCCTGTTGATACGCCTGATTTGCCATGAATGAAGCTGCGTTTGCCCCGCCTGTCGGGCTTTTTCACATTGCTTGTTGGCCCGCAGCAAGAGTTGGCTCATGCGCAAGGACCAATCCTGTTGCGTCGACTCTTGAACAAAGTTTAATTCACGCACCAGATGGCCGTTGCACAGAATATGCATACAGTTCAGACGCCAATACGGGCTCCAGCAGTCATGCACCAGAGCACCCGTCCGATGGGTCAGGATACCGTGATCTTCGATCGCTTCAAATCCCCGTTTGGCGTGGACACCATACCAAGTTAATTTCTCAGTGGCGACAATGTGTAGCCAATGCAAAGCGGAGGCGACCCGGAAACCCGATTCATCCGCATGGGCCAGCAGGGCGACCATCAATTTCTCTTTGACGGTCTCTACATGAGGCTTAACCAGCATGCTGGCTTCACCAATCCAGCCCAGAACCGTAGCAGCAGAAAGCGGCA
>CANKUB010000047.1 GCA_947486575.1 Betaproteobacteria bacterium
GGTGAAGGGAATCGAACCCTCGTCATAAGCTTGGAAGGCTTCTGCTCTACCATTGAGCTACACCCGCCCGGTTCCCGCAAAAAACGAAAAACCTTTCACCACTCACCACTTCTACAACAACTGCAACCCATGGCACATCAAATAAAAAACATCAATAATTCAATTACTTATTACGTCACACGCACTACAACCACGCTACTACTATTTTTGGTGGAGGAGGTTGGATTCGAACCAACGTAGGCGCTAGGCCAACAGATTTACAGTCTGCCCCCTTTAGCCACTCGGGCACCCCTCCGAACGAAACCGTCTATTATGGATTTTTAAAGCCGCTCTGTCAAACAACTTCGCACTTAGCGCAGCTTGGCCGGTGAATCGTATTTGCGCGCTTGCCGGATGCCTTGGTAAGTCGCCTTTGCCTTTGTTCATGCCTCAATTTGGAACGCCGTTTGGAGCACTGCAACATTTTAAGCGACACCTTGGTGCATGTTTTTTACGCCTGAATTACCGATGCCACTAGAGCGACGATAGCAACAGTAAACAGCTTTCTGTAACCTTACGCAGCCCCAAACAAAAATACGCGACAGGCTCGAAATGTGGTGGCATAATGCGACGCAAATCAGGGCGGTTCAGCACTTAAAAATACCAAGCCGCAATGATTGCAAATGGAGGGGATCTCAGCTCAGCTTTCAATAGCCTTTCAGTAGCAGTACCCGGCAGGGATCTGTTAACCGAGTCGCGTCGTAACAAATAATTTACCCGCGGCTATCAAGCAAATTTTACGTTGGAGAGTTGCATGATTAAGAGTAAAAAAGATTTGTACGCAGGTTTGATGTTTATTGTTATCGGTGCGTTCTTTGCACTGTGGGCGCTGAATTATCCGATGGGCACTGCGGTTCGCATGGGGCCAGCGTATTTTCCAAGCATTCTGGGTTGGCTTACGGCTGGCTTGGGCGTAATCATCCTGGTGCGTGGCTTTACGGTTCCCGATGTAGATCCCAATCCGATTAACTGGCATCCGATGCTGTGGATTCATGGCTCCGCAGTGGCATTCGGCTTGCTGGTTGACCCGCTCAAGATCGGTTTTGTCGGCGCGGTAGTCGTTTCCACGATCGCCTGCGCCTACGGCGGCTACGAGTTCAAGTGGAAAGAAGCCCTTATTGAGGCTACCGTCCTGATTGTGGTTTGCTGGGGCGCGTTCGTTTACGGACTCGGCCTGCCGTTCCGGCTCTTCCCCTGGTCCTGAGTCACTGTAAATCCCAAACAAACATAATCAGTCTGGAGAATTCATGAAAAAAATTATTCTGGGAATTACAGCGGTTCTGGCACTGACCGCAACTTCCCTTGTACTGGCGCAGGCCACTGGCAAACCAACGGATTACGTCGATCCGGGTCTGTTCAAGAACCTGATTCTCGGTTTCTCGGTCGCGTTATCCTGGACCAACCTGTGGTACTGCTTCATTGGCTGCTTTCTTGGCACGCTGATTGGCGTACTTCCAGGCATCGGGCCGGTGGCGACCATCGCCATGTTGCTGCCGATTACGTTTAACCTGCCGCCAACGCCTGCATTGATCATGCTGGCTGGTATTTACTACGGCGCAAGTTACGGCGGCTCGACAACCGCGATTCTGGTTAACCTGCCCGGTGAATCCTCCTCGGTGGTAACCTGTATTGATGGCTACAAGATGGGCCAACAGGGTCGCGCTGGCCCAGCGCTGGCCATCGCTGCGCTCGGTTCGTTCTTTGCGGGCACTGTGGGTACCATCCTGATCGCGTTGTTCGGCCCGCCGCTCGCAGAACTGGCGTTTGAGTTTGGCGCTGCCGAATACTTCTCGATGATGGTGCTGGGTCTGGTGGCTGCGGTTGTGCTGGCCTCCGGCTCGCTGATCAAAGCCATCGCGATGATTCTGGTTGGTCTGCTGCTGGGTATTGTGGGCACTGACGTGAATTCCGGTATCGCGCGTTACAGTTTCGGCATCTCGGAATTGTCTGACGGTATCGGCTTCGTGTCGGTGGCGATGGGCATGTTTGGTTTTGCCGAGATTGTGAAAAACCTCGAAGATAAAGAGGCTGACCGTTCGGGTGCCACAATTTCCGAGGTGAAGAGTTTGATGCCTACGGCTGAAGACATCACAATGTCCATCGGCCCGATTATTCGCGGCACGGCCATCGGTACCATCTTCGGCATTCTGCCCGGTTCGCATACGGTTATTGCCGCGTTCTCTTCCTATACACTGGAAAAGAAACTGGCCAAAGACCCGTCACGTTTCGGCAAGGGTGCCATCGAAGGCGTTGCCGGCCCTGAGTCTGCAAACAATGCCGCTGCGCAAACCTGCTTTATTCCGCTGCTGACACTGGGTATCCCCACCGGTGCGGTGATGGCGCTGATGGTGGGCGCGATGACCATTCAGGGTATCGCACCTGGCCCGCAGGTGATGACGCAGAAGCCTGATCTGTTCTGGGGCATGATTGCATCCATGTGGGTCGGCAACGGCATGCTGGTGTTGCTCAACCTGCCGCTGATCAGTATCTGGGTGATGTTCCTGAAGATTCCCTATCGCATCTTGTTCCCCGGCATCTGCCTGTTCTGCTCGATTGGTGCCTACTCGCTGAATAACAGCGCGATGGAAGTGTATCTGGCTGCGGCGTTTGGTGTGTTTGGTTACTTCGCCTCGAAGTGGGGCTGCGAACCGGCACCGTTGCTGCTGGGCTTCGTGTTAGGGCCGTTGATGGAAGAAAACCTGCGTCGCGCCATGCTGATTTCGCGTGGTGATCCGTCAGTGTTCGTCACCCGCCCGATATCATGCGGCATGTTGCTGGTTGCGCTGGCACTGCTGATCATGATTATCTCGCCGCAACTCAAGAAAAAGCGCGAGGAAGTACTGCAAGAGGGCGATGGCTTGTAAGCCATTGTTTCTGAATAGAAAAACGCCGCGATATTCGCGGCGTTTTTTTTGGCGCTGCTCTGCTGTTTGGCGACACCTGCTAACCCATGCGTCTATTGCCCACCGGTGCCACTAATGCTGGTGCCACCACAAACAAAAATCGTTTGCCCGGTGATATAGCCGTTCTCAATCGCCAGCAAAAACGTCACCATGCGCGCAACGTCGTCTGGCGTGCCCACGCGTTTGACGGGAATACTGTCAATCACGTGCTGCCGTTTGTCGCTGCCGATGGGGTGTCCCACATCAAACAACGCTGACCCTACCGGCCCTGGTGCTATGACGTTCATGGTGATGCCGTCTCCTGCCACCTCCAGGCACGTCGAGCGTGTCATGCCCACCAGCGCCGCCTTGGCTGCTGAGTACGTCACACGCTGCGTCTTACCCATCATCGCGCGCGACGCCATGCTGACGATGCGTCCAAACTTCGCCTCGCGCATGCCCGGCACAAACGCCTTGATCAGGATCATTGCGGCACGCACCGTAACCGCCATCACATAATCCAGGTCTTCCGGCGTGGCCTGCTCCAGCAAGCCCGGTCGGTTAGCCCCTGCGTTGTTCACCAGATAACGCACGCCATATTGCTTGACGATTTCTGCGGAAACTTCGCTTGTTTGTTGCGTATCCGCGAGATCCACGCCCATGTAGATCAAGCGGGCATGCGAAATGCGCGGCGGCTTGCGTTGCAGCGCAATGACCGTATGGCCGCTGTCCAGCAGGCGTTGCGCTATGGCTTCGCCGATGCCCGCACTCGCGCCCGTGACTACTGCGACTTCTTCCATGATCTGCTCCCGGTAATATGATGAAGGATTATAGCCCGCGTGCTGCAATCCACCTTGTCCGCGCCGTGGCTTGTTACACTTGCATGTCGAACCGCATTTGCCGAAGAACATGAAAACATGCCGCACAACCACCTGCCAACGATGAACTTCTGGAAGCTCCATTGAGCGCCGCCGCCACCGGCGCACTGGCCCCTTTTCACCATCGCAGCTACCGCTTTCAGTGGATGGCGGACCTCTCGACCTCATGGGCGTTCGAGATGGAAACCATCATGCTGAGCTGGTACATCCTGGTGGAAACGCAATCGGTGTTTCTGCTCACACTGTTTGCGTCCACGCAATACATCGGCACGCTGTTCTCGCCGGTGTTCGGCGTGATGGGCCACCGCCTTGGAAACAAGCGCGTGTATTGCAGCATGCGTGCGAGCTACACGCTGCTCGCCATAGTCATGCTGGTGCTGGTGCTGAGCGGCTCGCTGACGCCGCTCTACGTGTTTGTAATCGCCACGCTGCAAGGGCTGGTGCGTCCGTCCGATCTGGTGCTGCGCTATTCGCTGATCGGCGAAACCATGCAGGGCAGTCAGCTCATGGCGGCCACCAGCGTTTCACGCACCACGCAGGATTCCGCGCGCGTGATGGGTGCACTCGCCGGCGCGGGCATTGTCGCCACGCTGGGCATGGGCATGGCCTACGTTGCCGTCGCCGGTCTCTACGCGACCAGCTTTGCACTCAGCTTCCAGGTTGCCGGCTTACGCTATACCGCGCCCGCGGCGGGCGCGGATAAAAACGAGACCGCTTCCATATCCGTGTGGCGCGATTTACGCGACGGCGCGATTCATGTGTGGCATATGCCGCAATTGCTCGCGGCGATGTCATTGGCGCTGCTGGTTAATCTCACGGCGTTTCCGCTGAGTAACGGCCTGCTGCCGTATGTCGCCAAGGAAATTTATCACACCGATCAAACAGGCCTCGGCTACCTGTCGGCGGCCTTTTCATTCGGTGCGCTGGTGGGTTCAATTTTTCTGTCGCGCTTTGGTCACGCACTGCCGCCCGCACGCATGATGACCGCGTTCTGTGGCGTGTGGTACTGCATGGCGCTGTTGTTTACGCACATGCCGGGGCTTGGCAGCGGCATCGCCGCGCTGCTGCTCACCGGCTGTGCGCAAAGCCTCGGCATGGTACCCATGTCCGCCATGCTGCTGCGCAACGCCGATGCACGCTTTCGCGGGCACGTCATGGGCATACGCATGCTGATGATCTACAGCTTGCCTGTAGGACTGGTGATTTCAGGCCCGCTGATCACGCACTACGGATTTCGCGCGATGGGCACGCTCTACTGCACCATCGGCATCGTCATGACGCTGTGGATTGCGCTGCACTGGCGTGCACACATCTGGCGGCTGGATGAGCCAGCCAATAAGCACTAAAACGCGACACCGTAAACGGCTCACTTCCGCATCGGTATCACAATCTGCGTCTGCGTAACAATCGCCACACGGCTGCCGTCGCCGGAGTTGGTGATGGTGGTTTGCCATACCATCGTGGTGCGTCCCACGTGAAGCGGAATTGAAACCGCATTCAGCATCGGCCCCAGGCCCGCGGCGAAAAAATTGGTTTTCGATTCCAGCGTGGTGGTCAAATAACCATCGGGCAAATTCATGATGGCACCGGCCGCACCCACGCAATCCGCGTAGGCCATCAACGCACCGCCGTTCGCGCGTAAATTGCGGTTCAGCACAATCGGCTTAACCGGCAACTCCGCGACAATTTTTTTCTTGCTGGCGAGCGTGATCTTCACACCCATCGCACGCGGCAGGCCGCCGCCGAAGCCCTTGAGTCTTTCCGGCAGTTCGCCGAAAGCGGACTTTACTTTCGCTGCGGTTGGTTTCACGGCGGGTCTTACAGGAATTTTTGTTGCTTTAGACATTATTAAATTATTCAATAAAAACAATAGCTTACGATAGAGAATCCGCCCAGATGTTACGCGCCCACCCCCACGCATACATCCCTTCAAGTTCACTCGGCTTGTCGGACAATCCACCCGCCCCTTTTACCGCAATCATGGTTTTTTCCGTTGCGCTGTACTGATGCACGGAGGTCACGTGAATCACGTTTTTTGCATCTACAAAGCTGTAGCAGGTGTTCATCATCATCGGCTGCTGGTTCACCGGCTGGCCCTTGATCAGCGCGATCACTGCGGCTGCACAAATTTTCGCGTGCTGATTCGCCATGCTTGCCGATTTCGGCATCAACGCCGCAGACAGCGTAGCGTCACCCAACACATGTATGCCCGGCACTTTGATGGATTCGTTGGTGAGCCAATCCACGCCGCACCAGCGGTTGTTAGCGGTAATCAGCCCGGCATTGCGCGCGATATCTGCGGCGCGCTGTGGCGGCACTACGTTGAGCACATCGCCTTTGACATCGCCGAATTGCAGCTTGATGGTCATGCCCTTTACGTCGACATCGGCGATTTCACTGTTGGGCCGGTAATCGATCATGCCTTTGTACTGGCCGTTCCACACCGCACGAAACAACCCGGCCTTGGATACGATATCCGGGTTTGAATCGAGCACGATAATTTTTGACTTCGGCTTCGCGCGCTTGAAATAATCGGCGATCTGGCAAACGCGCTCATACGGCCCCGGCGGGCAACGATACGGCGCAAGCGGAATATGGAACACGAAAACACCGCCGTCGTGCATCGATTCAAGTTGCTTCTTCAAAGCCAGCGTTTGCGGCCCAGCCTTCCATGCATGAAGCACCTGCGCTTGCGCGGCGGGATTGTTAAGCCCCAGAATTGTATCGTAAACCATGTCCACACCGGGCGACACTATCAACCGATCATAGTTGAGCGTGCTGCCACCTGCCAGCCGCACGGTCTTCGCGGCAGGATCTATCGCCACAGCATCGTCACGCACAACTTTGATACCGCGATTGGACAAGCCGCTGTAATCACGTGAAATGTCGCTGATGTTTGCGTTACCCGCCAACACCAGATTACTGATCGGGCATGAAATAAATCCCGACTCACGCTCGACCACCGTGACATCAATATCCGGCGACCACATTTTTATGTATTTTGCTGCTGTGCCACCACCGATGCCCGCCCCGATGACGACGACGCGTCCTGCGCTACCACCACCCGTTGTGGCACACCCCGCGAGCGCCGTTGCACCTGCCGCCGCTGTCCACTGCATGAATTCACGTCTGGAAAATGTCATGTCGCTCTCCTAATAACCAGCACGCGCAGGCGCAGGTTTGACGTTGGCAAAGTAACCGGCAATAAACTCAAACTGTGCGTCGGTGTAACCCTTGGCCTGCTGATGCATGATGGTTGCGGGCCGCTTGCCATCGCGAAAATCCTTGAGCAGTTGCAACAGCACAGCCTTCTCGCGACCAGCAATACTGGGAGGCACATCACCAACGCTGCGCCCCTCTGTGCCGTGACACGTGAAACACGTGGCTGCGAGTGCGCGCGCAGCGTTCGGGTCTTGTGCCTGCGCAGGCGCAGTGCCCGCCAATATCGCAACTGCAAACGCGGCTACAGAATATGCCGCACGCCATTGAGTGTTCATTCGAAACTCCCGGTCAAAAATGTAGCGGGCTAGTATAGCAATGCCTGCGTGGATGCACAGTAAAAAATCTACCCGTGAAAAGCAAAAACCCCGAACGTTCCGGGGTTTTTGCTTTTGCCGCAATGCCACTACACGACCGTGGCCTCGGGCTTTTTCTCCTCGGCGAAAATCAGCTTAACCTTCTCAGCTGCGTCGAGATCAACCGTCACTTTGCCGCCACTGACCAATTTACCGAATAACAATTCATCTGCCAGTGCGCTGCGTATCGTATCTTGTATCAGACGCGCCATCGGCCGCGCGCCCATAGCCGGATCAAACCCTTTTTTCGCCAGATAATCCTTCAGCGCCTGCGTGAACGAGATATCAACTTTTTTCTCGTGCAATTGGTCTTCAAGCTGCATGAGGAATTTATCCACCACGCGCAGTATGATCTCGCGATCAAGCGCTGCAAATGAAATGGTTGCATCCAGCCGATTGCGGAACTCCGGCGTGAACAGGCGCTTGATCTCGCCCATTTCGTCGCCCACCTGTTTGCTCGGCGCAAAACCCATGCTGGTTTTCGACAACTCCGCCGCGCCCGCATTGGTGGTCATGATAATCACCACGTTGCGGAAATCGGCTTTGCGTCCGTTGTTATCGGTAAGCGTGCCGTGATCCATCACCTGCAGAAGAATGTTAAAAATATCAGGATGCGCCTTTTCGATTTCATCCAGCAGCAGCACTGAGTACGGCTGTTTGGTGATTTGTTCGGTCAGCAGCCCGCCTTGATCAAAGCCAACGTAACCCGGCGGCGCACCAATCAAGCGCGATACTGCATGCCGCTCCATGTATTCCGACATATCAAAGCGAATCAGTTCCACACCCATGACATAGGCGAGCTGCTTTGCTACTTCCGTCTTGCCCACACCGGTTGGGCCGGAAAACAGAAAGCTGCCGATGGGCTTGATCGGATTGCCCAATCCGCTACGCGCCATTTTGATCGCGGTAGTGAGCGCATCAATGGCTTTATCCTGACCGAACACGGTGGCTTTCAAATCACGCCCCAGTGTTTTCAACGAGTTACGATCATCGTTCGACACGGTTTGCGGCGGTATCCGTGTGATCTTCGCCACCACTTCTTCAATCTCGTGTTTACTGATGACTTTTTTCTGCTTTGATTTCGGCAGAATGCGTTGCGCAGCACCTGCTTCGTCGATCACGTCAATCGCTTTGTCGGGCAAATGCCGATCATTGATAAAGCGCGCGGCCAGTTCAGCCGCCGCCGTCAGTGCAGCGGCCATGTATTTAACGCCGTGATGCTCCTCGAAGCGCGACTTGAGTCCTTTGAGAATCTGCACGGTTTCTTCCACCGATGGCTCCAGCACATCGATCTTTTGAAAGCGCCGCGACAACGCGTGATCTTTTTCGAACACCCCACGAAACTCGGTGTAGGTGGTGGCGCCGATGCACTTTAACGACCCATTCGATAACGCAGGCTTCAATAAATTGGAGGCATCCAGCGTGCCGCCCGATGCCGCACCCGCACCGATCAGCGTGTGAATTTCATCAATAAAAAGAATGGCATGCGGATTGTCTTGCAGTTGTTTCAGCACTGCTTTCAAGCGTTGCTCGAAATCTCCGCGATACTTGGTGCCCGCCAGCAACGCACCCATGTCGAGCGCGTAGACCGTGCTTTTTAGAAGAATATCCGGTACGGTTTCTTCAATAATACGTCGCGCCAAACCCTCGGCTATCGCCGTTTTGCCCACGCCGGCCTCACCCACCAACAGCGGGTTGTTTTTACGGCGGCGGCACAGAATCTGTATCGCACGCTCCAACTCTTTGTCGCGGCCGATTAAGGGATCAATCTTCCCTTGCTGCGCCAGCACATTGAGATTTTGCGTGTAGGTTTCCAGAGCGCCGCCTGCCGCCGGGGCTTCTTGCTCGCTCTCGGTCTCGTTCTCGGATTTTGCGGGCGTTGCTTGTGGTGTTTTGCTGATGCCGTGCGAAATAAAATTCACCACATCCAGGCGTGTGATGCCTTTTTGATTCAGGAAGAAAACCGCGTGCGAATCCTTTTCCCCAAAGATCGCCACCAGCACATTGGCGCCGGTCACTTCCTTTTTTCCCGACGATTGCACATGTAATATGGCGCGCTGAATGACGCGTTGAAAACCCAGCGTGGGCTGCGTATCGACTTCTTCACCCGCGAGTATCGGCGTGTGCTCGGTGACAAATTCTGCCAGGAGTTTGCGCAGATCATCGACATCCGTGGCGCACGCCTTCAACACTTCGGATGCTGACGGATTATCCACCAGCGCCAGCAGCAAATGCTCCACGGTGATGAATTCGTGGCGCTTTTGACGGGCCTCCATGAAGGCCATGTGCAAGCTGACTTCCAGTTCCTGAGCGATCATTGGCGTCCTTGTTTATTGGCAGCTTTTAAAATGTTGTGGTTCAATTTTCTTCCATCATGCACTGTAACGGATGTTGGTGCTGTTTGGCGTACGACCGTACCTGATCTACCTTGGTTGCAGCAACATCCTTGGAATACACACCGCACACGCCCATGCCTTCGCGATGCACCTTCAGCATAACCGCCGTCGCCTTTTCGCGATTCAACGAAAAAAACTTTTGCAGCACAATCACCACAAAATCCATCGGCGTGTAATCATCGTTCAAAATCATTACTTTGTACATAGGGGGCGGCTTGGTTTTAACCGGCTTCGCCTCCAGTACGGTGCCTTCGCGTTGTCTGCCTGCCATAGTTCGAATTGCTCAAAAGAGAACACTAAACTGGCGGAAAGTGAATTCCGCACATCAGGTTCTATTTTGGACGTAATCCCGGAAAATTCAAGTAGTTCGCGTGACAAAAGTCCTAAATGGGTCATTTATTGCATCGGGTGATTTTGGTGTATGCTTTAATTCTGCCCCAAATTGCAAGGCGTTTATCGCTCGGATAAAGGCAGAAAACAGCACATGGGCCACGGCCCGTAATACTCGGCAAGACTCGGAAGGAAATAGCATGCCAACAGGCACCGTGAAGTGGTTTAACGATTCCAAGGGCTACGGGTTCATCACGCCAGACGATAAAAGTGAAGACCTTTTTGCCCACTTTTCAGCGATTCAAATGGGCGGCTTTAAAACGCTGAAAGAAGGCCAGAAAGTGTCGTTCGAAGTGACGCAAGGCCCCAAGGGCAAGCAGGCCTCGAACATACAGGCAGCGTAGTAAAGCGCACCCGCCGACGACAGTGTCGGCTTTCACCTGCCGCCGCCTGGGGTAGGCCCAACGTTCGCGCTTTCAGTCTGCTGGCAAGGTGCCTGCCGACCTTCATATTCATTGAAGTCATTTAAAAATGACAATAAAATCAATAAGATACAAAACAACTTGCTGCGTCGTGTGACTCGCAATGGCTGAAAATGCGATAATCGCGCTGGCTAAATACCCTGAATACACTTGATCACGTAACAACGGCCTCACACCAGCGATGCCTTTAACTGCACGCTTAATGCATTTCAATTTACGAATTATTTACCACATTGTTTCTGAACAGCTTTTTCATTTGCAGTTTGCGCTAACACTTACCCCATCGAACGGAGAACTGGCACCATGACCGCAAAACTCGACCTTTTTAAAATCGCCAAAGAAGAACAGGAAGGCGATTTGTTCAAGCTGCTCGACAGCATTTTCAAGCGTTCCAAGACTCAGCCGCGCGGCATTAGCGACGCAGTGATCTGGGAGGGCGGCAACGAGGCAGGCGGCGTCAAGCCGGTGGCCCACGCGCTGACCGATACCTTTGCCTTGAACGGCACCTTGATGGCGCTGGACGTTCTGGGCCTGCCGTTCCTCGGCGTTCCCATGATGGCGCAGTTCCGTCACGACACCAAGTTGAAATCGCTGGAATGGTTCGGCAAGATGGATTACACCTGCCTGAAGTGGTCCACGGCAGGCGACTTCATGGTCAATGATGGCGGCAAAAAAGTTGTGGTCGCCGGCAAATCCGCAAATGCGCCGCTGCGCACCGCATCCGGCGTGTATTGCAACGTGCGCCCGTACGGCACGATTACCAGCATTCGTTTCATGCCCGGCCTGCCCTATTCGCAAGACAACAAAAAATTTATTGTCGAAAAAGCTACCGGCAATATCCACTCCGAAATGAACACACCGGGCATTCGCATGGCCTACGCCGCGCGCCTGTTTCTGAAAATGGTTCATGACACCGGGCAGATTGGCCGCGTCGCAACCAAGCCGACGCAAGCGAAGGAAGACGCGGTTAACGCCGGCATCATGCGCTGGCTGTTGCAAGGCACGAAGTTCAAATTGAAACGCCAGTATGCCGTGGATGCCTACGAAGAACACAAAGAAAACGTTGACGCCATCGCAGCACTGCTGCCCAAGGATTTCAAAGCGGGCATGGAAAACTGGGGCGGCGATATTTACGAGCACATCTCCGACACCAATTTTGGTCTGCTGCTGCACGACATGATCAATCATCGTGGCGCCATTGTTTATGCAACGGATCTCGACGGCGACCGCTTGACCGACCTCATGGCCGACGCACCCGATGTGCTGCGCGCGTGGGGCCAACTGGTGCTCGATCACGCCAAAACCGGCCTGGACATGAAGAAAGTCTGGAAAGACATGGGCTTCACCATGACCAATGGCAAAGACATGACCAGCGTGATGTATCGCATGGAAGGCGCGCCGATTTACGAGCAAACGCTGGGCTCTGCCGATGCCATGTTGATGCGCTTGCTGGATGGTGACGAAACTGTCGGCGGCACCAAGGACCCCTATGATCCGCGTATCCATTTTGTGCTGATCAATGAGGCTTACAAGGCCGCCAATCCGGGCAACACGGAGCTTGCCACCTGGCTTGACGCGCAACTCGCAACGTTTGACAAGATTTACTCGTCGGGCAAGCGTCCGCGCTACATCGACGGCTACAATCAGTTGAAGGCGGCGATCAAGCCTTGGGGCACGAAATAATCCCTGTTTTATTGCACCTGCTCAACAACGCCCGCACCTGCGGGCGTTGTTGTTTGAGCCCATGATTATTCTCTTCAATAAGCCGTACGGCGTACTGTGCCAGTTTCGTGCGGTCGCAGGCAAACAGACGCTGAAGGATTTTATCGATCAGCCCGGCGTATATGCCGCAGGCCGCCTGGATGCCGACAGCGAAGGCTTGCTGGTATTAACCGATGACGGCGGCGAACAACATCGCATTACCGATCCGCAGCACAAGCTGCCGAAAACGTACTTTGTGCAAGTCGAAGGCGTTCCTGATGAGGCCGCCATCGCGCAACTGCGCAGGGGCGTTACCCTGAACGATGGGCTGACACGACCTGCCGACGCGGCGCTGGTAGACCAGCCAGTGTGGCTGTGGCCGCGCGATCCGCCAGTACGGTTTCGCAAAAATATTTCCACATCGTGGATTAAACTCACCATTCGCGAGGGCAAAAACCGCCAGGTTCGGCGTATGACAGCAGCGGTGGGCAACCCCACGCTGAGGCTGGTTCGCCACGCAATCGGTGACTGGTGCGTCGAGGATATCGCAACGGCTACATGGAAATGTGCGATGTAAGCAATTGTTTTTAATAATATTTTTATCATCGATACAAACCCGTCAACCAACTCGCCGCTAGCTCGTTATTGGACATGACCGACTTTTACGGTCGACCGCAAAAGCGCTCAAGCCAGCGGTCAATTTACCAACCAAATGAGGAAAACAAATGAACAAACTGTTCGCAACCCTGATCGCCGCTGTTTTTGCTGCTGCCACCATCTCCCCGGTAGTCGCCGCTGACACCAAAGACGCGCCGAAAGCTGAAGCCAAAAAAGAAGATGGCAAAAAAGCTGATGGCAAGAAAGCCGACGGCAAAAAAGCCGATGCGCCGAAAGCCGACGCAGCGAAAGCCGATGCCAAGAAAGACGACATGAAAAAAGGCGACAAGAAGTAATAGCCTGCTTTCAAAGGAAAGGCAGGGTCTTTTGACCCTGCCTTTTTTATTTGCCAGCGCCCCGGCGTTACAATAGCCGCATGCAAACCATTCATTCCCCAGTGGCCGATCATGAGCAGTAAGCAACGCATCGTTGTCGGTATGTCGGGCGGCGTAGATTCGTCCGTCGCCGCTTTGCTGCTCAAACAGCAAGGCCACGATGTCGTTGGCCTGTTCATGAAAAACTGGGAAGACGACGATACCGAAGACTATTGCTCGTCCCGTCAGGATTTGATCGACGCCGTAGCGGTGGCGGATACCTTGGGCATCGACATCGAGCAGGTAAACTTTTCTGCTGAATACAAAGAACGCGTATTCAGTGAATTTCTGGCGGAATACAAAGCGGGCCGCACGCCCAACCCGGATGTGTTGTGCAACGCTGAAATAAAATTCAAGGCGTTTCTCGATCACGCCATCGCGATGGGTGCGGACTGCATCGCCACCGGTCATTACGCACAAGTACGCGAACGCGACGGACTATTTCAACTGCTGCGCGCCGATGATGGCGCCAAAGACCAGAGCTATTTTTTATACCGGCTCAATCAGGCCCAGCTTTCAAAAGCCCTGTTTCCGCTGGGCACTCTGAACAAAACCGAAGTACGCGAACTGGCTCGCAAGGCAGGGCTTGCCACACATGACAAAAAGGACTCCACTGGCATCTGTTTTATCGGTGAGCGGCCGTTTCGCGAATTTTTGAACCGCTACATTCCCGCCAACCCCGGTGATATTTGCACACCCGACGGTGCGCGCGTAGGGCGACACAATGGATTGATGTTTTACACCTTGGGCCAGCGGCAGGGTTTGGGCATCGGCGGCACGCGCCTGGGCGATGGGGATGCATGGTATGTCGCGGAAAAAGACCTGACCAATAACCGCTTGACGGTGGTGCAAGGTCACGATCATGTGCGCCTGTTTGCAGATCGCGTGACGGCGGTGAATTTAAGCTGGGTGAGCGGCATAACACCGCATTGCAACTGGGTCTACGGCGCAAAAACGCGTTATCGGCAGAAAGACGCGCCGTGCGTCATCGCCTCTTCTACCCAACAAAGCAGCGCCATCGAATTCGCCGAACCGCAATGGGCCGTCACCCCCGGCCAATCGGTAGTCGTCTACGAAAGCAATGTGTGCCTGGGCGGCGGCATTATTGAATCAACGGCATTGTCCAGCGCGGCTGCGGAGGCCATACGGCTACGTCAGCAGGAGTGCGCGTAAGCCTGACGCAAACAAACTTGACGGTATTTCCCGTGCGGGAGTAGTCTTCACCCTTCATTCACCTGGAGTCACTCATGAACGCACCCGTCGAAAAATTCATCCTCTTTTTGCAGCCTGGATGAAGTTCCTGCCTCAGAGCGAAAGAGTTTCTTTCGAAAAAGAAGATTGACCACGAAGTTGTCGATATCCTGAACGATGCGGGCGGTCGCGAAAGACTGCTGGCACTGGGCCTGCGCAATGTCCCGGTTGTATCCAAGGGTAAAAAATATGTATTTGGCCAAAAGCTCGAAGATGTAGCTGAATTTGTCGGACTCGAAGGCACCGGGCACACACCGCTGCCGCCGGATCAACTGGTGAAGAAGTGGATCATCGCGATGCGCGCCGCGCAACGCTATGTGCGGCAACTGCCGGACGACATCCTGCTGCAGGATGTGATTCCCAACCGCCCACGGCCGATTCGCATCATGAGCCATCACATTTTCCGCATCTGCGACGCGTTTCTCAACAGCACCATCAACGGTAAAGACTACGCTGTCGGTGATGCCAATCAACTGCCCGAGGAAGGCACCTGCATGAAAGGCAGTGAGATCGCCGATTTTGGCGAGAGCGTCATCAAGCGCCTTGAGGCATGGTGGGGCGGCTTGCAAGACAAAACCCTCTCTGTTGAAATTCCCACCTACTACGGCCCGCAGCCGCTGCACGTGGTATTCGAGCGCTCAACCTGGCACTCGGCACAGCACGCGCGACAGTTGATACACGTGCTGGAACGCAATGGCATCAAGCCCAATCAGCCGCTGACAGCGGATGACCTGGCCGGTTTGCCGTTGCCGGAGCGTCTGTTCGAGTAATGGTTTTGGTTCACTAAAAAGCCGCGCGAATGATCCACAGCGCGGCTTTTTTTATTGTGACAGTTACACCATAAGTATTTGTTTTTAAATGCTTATTTAAAATTCCTTGCTATCTCAAAGACGCCTCGTCTGCGCCAGCAACTCCTGCCAGTGCTTCGGCAACACCACCTTGCGGCTGGTCGGTATGCCCTGCACATGGTTACACACATAGCCACGTGATTGATTGCGCCCGGCATCACCCGCGACAACGATACTCATCCATTCCGGCCGCTGGAACACCGGCACCAGGCGGTCCGGGTCATCGGACTCGTGATACAGCTTCGGCAGCAAGCCTTCCTTCACGGCGTTGGCAATGCGAAACCCGGTCAAACCGGCGCCATAGGCATAGCGTTCTGCGGCGGACGCCTTGATCTTCACATTATCGTAAAAGTATTTGCGGATGTCGTCCTTACTCCAGCCATCCTGCGCAAACACCTTGGCAATCGACGGCCCCAGAATGATCAGCGGATGCCAGTTGGCGTAACACATGCCAATCGCCGTCCAGTAGCCGCAGGCACGTTCGCCGATCACATCCGCAAGTAGAGCCGCATGCTCTTCAGCGCGCTCGCTTTGTGAATACGCCGGCGCACTGATCGCCACCACGCTTTGCACCGTGACCACGTTGTCACCCGCTTTGAAGCCGCGATCCACGCTATATGGTTGCCATCCCAATGCGCCAACGGCATCTTCGTCTTCCGCCAGCACCACCAGAAAACTCTGGCCGATGCTGCCTTTGTCGGCGCCCTCTGGCCCATGCGTGAAACCAGCAACGTTGCGTATGAACATGCGCAGGAAACGTCCAACGCTGGTATTGGCCTGTCGCCCCACCCGCATCACACCCTGTCCGGCATTGAAACCCAGTTCTTTGATGATCGGCCCGCTCAGTGTGATCAGCGACTCCCAGCCCGGCGTCGAACCCGCATCTTCAATTTTGTATTCCGGCGTGCAAATCACTTCCACGATCGCCAGCAGTATCGGCATGTATTCCGGGCGGCAGCCGGCCATCACACCATTCACGGCAACATTCCAAACCGTCGCCTCGCGATTGGCGGGCGGGCACACACCGATCACCTCGTTCGGATCACGATCGGTAAAACGCAAAAACTTGTCTACACGATCCAGCGTCGGCGGCACCACCGGCATGCCATCCGACCAGTTTTGGTCGTGGAAGTAATCGTTGATCTGATCCAACGTACCGCTGAACACGACATCGCGAGGCTTTGGCAACGCCGCCTCAATAGCTGGCGCAGCCAGCTTCAAGGGCTTGGACAACCCATCGATAATGCGTGGCAACAGAACATTGATCACCTGCCCGCGCAACTCTGCCTTGCTTTGCGTCATCGGCACACCGGGAAACTCTGCGATGGCCATATCAGGCAAGCCAAGGCCCTTGGCCACCACGGCAGCCTGTTTGAGAAACCCCGAGGAAATAATTGATACTGACGGAACGCCGCAGCGCTCCACCACAGCACTTGCCCGCAACACGGCGGGCG
This sequence comes from Betaproteobacteria bacterium, assembly GCA_947486575.1. Lineage (GTDB taxonomy): Bacteria > Pseudomonadota > Gammaproteobacteria > Burkholderiales > SG8-41 > UBA5216. Next base: position 16,868 of record CANKUB010000047.1, read on the forward strand.
TGCAGGCGCCTCAGGCGCCTATGGCTGAAATAACCGCATCAACGTTATGCTTTTTCAGCAATTCCGGCACTTTTGCCACCAACTCTCGCTGGTGGGTACCATGCAGATTGCCGAATGTCTCATAGGTCACGAACCGGATGCCGGGATAGCGTTTTGTCAGAGCCTCCCGCAGCATGGGGAACCACTCTTCTCCGCGAAACAGGTAATCCCAAGTTTCGCCAATGACTTTGTTGTTCAGATCGGCAACGCGCTCAACCGGGGCGCGCGTCGCATACGCAGGTCTACCCAGCGGCCATACGACGTCGTAGGCAGGCTCAATTAATGAAGGATGGGCACTCATTACATCTCCAAGGCTACTGAAATTGTCGAATTCGAGAATAGCACGCACGCTGGTGTTTGCGCTAAAATTGACCTCCTTCCAGAACCAATCGTCGCCACCTTTCATGTTCGCGCAGCCTCGCAGGGACTCCATTTTGTGTCCGGTACTCTCACCATCATGGTGAACCCCGAGCCAGCCGCGCGTCGCGCGCTACCTTCGGTTGACCGGCTACTGAGCAGCACGGCTTTCAGCGCGTTCATTTCACGATACGGCCGCGCACTCACCACCGAAACCATCCGGGAACTGTTGCAGGTGCAGCGAGAGAAGCTCGCACAAAACGCCAGTGCATTCGACTTTGATGAGGGGCATTTTGTTGCTGCCTGTGATGCGGCACTGACAAAATACACCCAACCCTCACTGCGTCCCGTGTTCAATCTGACGGGCACCGTGCTGCACACCAATCTGGGACGTGCGCTGATGCCGCAATCCGTGGCTGATGCGGTAATGACGGCCATGACGCGCCCGGTGAATCTAGAATTCGATCTCGGCGGAGGCGCGCGCGGCGAACGTGATACGCACGTGGAAAAATGGATCACCAAACTCGCCGGTGGCGAAGGCGCGGTTGTCGTCAATAATAATGCAGCCGCTGTGTACCTGGTGCTGAACACGCTGGGTGCGCAACGTACAAAACGGGAAGTCATTGTCTCTCGCGGCGAACTCATTGAAATCGGCGGCGCGTTCCGTATTCCTGACATCATGAAACGCGCGGGCGTCAAACTGGTTGAGGTCGGCACTACCAACCGCACGCACCTCAAGGATTTTGCCGAGGCGATTACGCCGCACACCGCGGCAATCATGAAAGTGCACACCAGTAATTATGTCGTGCAGGGCTTCACAGCGTCCGCCCCTGAGGCCGAACTAGCAGCACTTGCACACGAGCACGGCATTCCCTACATCGTTGATTTGGGCAGCGGCATGCTGGTCAATCTCGAAGACTACGGCTTGCCTCACGAACCGACGCCACGCGAGGCGCTGGCCAATGGCGCAGACCTGGTGACCTTCAGTGGTGACAAGCTGCTGGGTGGCCCCCAGGCGGGTCTGCTGGTTGGCAAAAAAGATCTGATTGCGCGCATCCGCAAGAATCCGATGAAACGCGCATTGCGCGTGGACAAAATGACGCTTGCCGCGCTCGATGCGTTGCTGCGCCTTTACACCAATCCGGATAAGTTGCGCGAAGAAGTCACCACCATTCGCCTACTCACCCGCACACGTGCCGACATTCGGGTACAGGCCGAACGCGTATTACCCCACGTTCAGAATGCAGTCGCTGGCAAAGGTGAAGCGAGAATCGTAGAGACGGGCAGTCAAATCGGCAGCGGCTCGCTGCCGGTGGATTCACTACCCAGTGCAGGAATTGCCATCAGCCCCATCGGCAAAAGCAAAAGCTCCTTCGCGGACAAATTGTCGCTGGCGTTTCGCGCGCTGCCGGTGCCAGTGATCGGCCACATCAAGGATGGTGCTTTCGTGCTTGATATTCGCTGTCTTGAACATGAAGCGGAATTCATCACGCAGCTCACCCAGCTACAGTTTAAATAAACTGTTTAAAAACAGATACTTATGATAGTAGCCACCGCAGGACACATTGATCACGGCAAGACGCTGTTAGTGAAAACCCTCACTGGCGTTGACACCGATCGGCTACCGGAAGAAAAAGCCCGCGGCATATCGATTGACCTGGGATTTGCCTATCTACCGTTGCCGAATGGCGAGTTGATCGGCTTTGTGGACGTGCCGGGTCATGAACGTTTTGTGCGCAATATGCTTGCGGGCGTTTGTGGCATTGATTATGCGCTGCTGGTAGTCGCCGCTGATGACGGTGTGATGCCACAGACGCTGGAACACCTGAATATCTTGAATCTGCTGCATATCCAGCGCGGTGCGGTGGTGGTCACTAAAATCGACCGGGTGGACGAGGAACGCGTCAAGCAAGTCGGCGAAAGCGTTTCGGCGTTACTTGCCACGACACAGCTTGCCGATGCCAAGGTGATGCCGGTATCCGCCATCAGCGGCGTCGGCATCAGCGAGTTGCGCGAGATGTTAAAGCGCGAAGCAGCATCAGCCCCTTCTCGCGCGAACGCCGACCAGCACTTTCGCTATGCGGCCGACCGGGCATTTACGGTTGCCGGCAGCGGCACCGTTGTCACCGGCACGGTATTCAACGGCAAAGTCGCGCCGGGTGACAAGCTGGTGATTTCACCTGCTGGCAACGAAGTGCGGGTTCGCGGCATCCAGATTCAAGGCAAGGCTGCTCAGCAAGCCAGCGCGGGCCAACGCTGCGCGTTGAACCTGACCGGCACGGATCTGGAAGCGGTTAGCCGTGGCGACTGGGTGCTGGCACCCGCTATTCATCAACCCACGCAACGCATCGCCGGACGCGTCAGTGTTCTCGCCAGCGAAACGCAATCCCTCAAGCACTGGACGCCGGTGCATTTGCATCTGGCCACCGCTGATGTCACTGCGCGTATTGCCATCCGTCGTGGCGAAAACATTGCACCCGGCGCATCAGCCATCGTGCAATTGCAGCTCGACAAGCCGATAGGCGCGCTGCACGGCGACCGCTTTATTCTGCGCGATCAATCGGCCACTCGCACCCTCGGCGGAGGCGTGGTGCTGGATCCCTTTGTAACGACCGGCAGCACGAGAGGCCGCAGCAAGGAAGCACGTGAAGGAGAACTCGCCGCGTTTGAACAACCCACGCCGCAGAACACGCTGCAGGCCTTGATTCAGCTCGGACGCCCGATTGATTTACAGCGTTTTGAAACGTTGTTCAATATGCCGCCCACGCATGCTGCGGTGCTGTACGATAAAGCGACGCTGGTGATGCTGGGTAAAGACACGCGCGTGGGCGTGCCACGCGCACGCCATCAGCAAATCGTCGACGCGGTTGTGCCGCAGCTCGAAGCATTCCACAAAGCCCATCCACAGGCGACGGGCGAAGAAACGGAAACGCTACGCAAGAAAATTGCACCGGAATTGTCCGCTGACGCCTTCGGCGCCGTTCTGCGTGCGCTCACCGATGCCCGCAAAATTGAAACCAGCGGCTCCATCGCGCGCCTGCCCGCACACAGCACGACAGCCAACACCGCTGACGAGAAAATGTGGCAAATCGTCAAACCCGCGCTCGAGACAGCAGGATTCAACTCGCCGCAAATCAAAGACCTGGCGCTGCAACTCAAATTGAAGGAACCCATCGTCAAGGATTTTCTCTACCGCAAAACCAAAAGTGGTGAAATTTATCGCGTGACGCCGGATCGCTTTTATACCAAAGACACGTTGGCCAAACTGGCGGCCACGGCCCAAGCTACCGCACAGGCACAGCCCACCGGCATTTTCACCGCTGCGCAATATCGCGACTGGACAGGCGTAGGCCGCGGCCTGGCGATCGAAATTCTGGAGTTCATGGATACGCTGGGCGTAACACAGCGTATCGGCGACACGCGCAAAATGCGCAAGGACTTTGTGCCCATCCTGGGTGCTGCGGAAATTCCCGCGAAGCCGTTACTGGCCGCACCGCGCCCCGCGCAACTGCCGCCCTCATCCAGCAAACCGGCCAATCAGCAACGCCGACCAAATAATTTTTATCGTAGATAATTGACGAAAAGAAGGAACCACCATGGCAACAAACTATGACGTAATTGTGATTGGCGAAGGGGTCGCTGGTTTGACTGCAGCGGGTGAGCTGGCTGGCGCAGGACTTAAGGTCGCAACGATAGAAGCACAGCTCTTTGGCGGGCTGGTTATCAATATCAATGAACTTGATCCGGTGCCATCCGGCAGCGAAGCCGCCGGCGGCGCGGAATACGCCTCATCACTGGTGGAAGCCGCAGCCAACGCGGGCGTCACCAGCATCAATGAACCTGTCAACACCATCGAAGCCTCCGGTGACGTTAAGAAAGTGAACACCGATGGCGGCAGCTACACGACCAAGGCAATCGTCGTAGCCTCTGGCGCACGGCTGAAAAGGCTCGGCGTGCCCGGCGAAATGGAATACGAAGGCAAAGGCGTATCGCAATGCGCCGACTGCGATGGCCCGATGTATCAGAACGAGGGCGTTGTCGTCGCGGGCGGCGGCGATTCTGCCTTGCAGGAAGCCATCGTGCTGTCGCACTACTGCAAGGAAGTACGGCTGGTGCATCGTGGCGCGGCACTCACCGGTGCTGCCCACTTGCAGCAGGCCGTGAATGCAGAATCCAAAATCATCAAGATATTCAATGCTGAAGTCACTGCCGTCGGTGGTGGACAAATGGTGGAAAGGGTTTCGATCAAACACGCCGATGGCCGTAGCGAAGATATCGCCTGCGCCGGCCTGTTTGCTTATATCGGTCTCGAACCCAACGCCGGATTTTTGCCCGACACGGTCAAGCGTGACGAACAGGGCCGCGTCGTTGCCAACGACAAACTGGAGACGGCGCTGCCAGGCGTGTGGGCAGCGGGCGCCGTTCGCAGTGGCTGCGGTGGGCTGCTGGACGACGCGATTGCCGATGGCAAAAAGGCGGCGGCAGAAATACGCGCACGACTTGGCTGAAACTGCTTACGAAGTTCGTGCAGAGCGCCGATCTAGGAATTACAATCAGGTACTGGTTTTTGCATTCGTAGTTCATCTGCATTACGGAAGGGAATCGCTCCCGGTGGGGCGGCCGGACTTCAAACCCGGTGAGGGCTGTTAACAGTTCTGTGTGGGTTCGACTCCCACTCTCTTCCGCCAACAAATTGCATTCTGCCCGGCCTGGAGAATCTCGTGTCCGATACGTCACACAACGAACCTCGCTACGATGTCCTGTGGCCCATCCCGCGCCGTGCCGTCGAAGACCGCGCCTGCGCACCACGCCTGCCTGATCTCAATGGCAAAGTCATAGGTGAATTGTGGGATGTAATATTTCGCGGCGAGATGATTTACCCGCAGGTGCGCGAACACGTGCGCGCAAAATTTCCGGGCGCGAAATTCGTCGAGTATTCTGAATTCGGCAATTTCTATGGGCCCAAGGGCGAGGCCATCGCCGCGACGCTGGCCGATAAACTCAAGGCACACAAAGTCGATGCCGTCATAGTCGGCATAGGCGCCTGAGGCAGTTGCACACCCGCCGTGTTGCGGGCCGCAGCGCAGATCGAAAAGATGGGCATCCCCACGGTGTCTCTGATTGGCAACGCCTTTATGCGACAGGCTGACGTGGTTTCGCGCGGGCTGGGATTGCCACTTGCCTACGCCGAATATCCCGGCGCGCCGATGGTCGATGGCGTCGAAGAACTCAGCACCAAGGTCAGAAACACGCTCGCGCCCGGCGTCATCAAAGGGCTGACGCAAGGGCGTGATACGCCGTCCACCGCCAGTGTTGAAACCGAACCTGCAGCGGGCTCGATAGTGATGAGCGGCACGCTGGACGAAATACAGGAGTATTTTTACCGCAAGCTGTGGACAGACGGCATGCCGATTATTCCGCCCACGCGAGAGCGGGTGGATGCTTTTCTCAAATTCACCGACCGCGATCCCGGCGAAGTGCTGCGGGTGGTACCGCAGGAGGGCCGCGAGGTCTCGATACTCAGCATCGCCATCACGGGTTGTATGTCGGGTTGCCGTCCGGAATACATGCCGCTGCTGATAGCCGTGATCGAGGCGATGTGCGATCCGGAGTTTCACATCGAGCACTGCGGCTCCACGCCGGGATGGGAACCGCTGGTGATAGTCAGCGGCCCCATCATCAAGCAACTCGATTTCAACTACGGGCAAGGTGTGATGCGCGTGGGCCGTCAGGCAAACACGACTGTCGGCCGCTTTGTACGCATGTTCCTGCGCAACGTCTGCGGCTACCGAATTCCGCCCGGTGCGGGCGACAAAGGCAGCATCAGCTTTACCTTTAATGTCGCGCTCGCCGAGGACGAAGACACCGCGCGCGACATCGGCTGGCCGACCTACGGCATGGATCAGGGCTTTAAGCCCGAAGACAGTGTCGTCACCGTAAGAAGCGTGGTCGCCATCACGCCGCCGACCTATAGCGCGGGCGACGAAGCCATCGACCACGTGCAGCAGTTTGCCGACGTAATGGGCGCGACATTCACTTACTGGTCGCACACCGGTATGAAGCGCGGCTTCTGGCACCCGCTGATCGTCGTGGGGCCCAGTATCGCTCGTGTCATCGCCCGTGAATGGAGCAAAGAAAAAGTTCGTAACTATTTGTTTAATAAGGTAAAAGTTACAGCCGGTCAAATTACGCATTACGCGCAGATGACCAGCACGCCCACGTTCAGCCTGCCGCGGCTGGTGGCCGAAGGCACACTACCCAAGTCGTATCATGAATCGGACGACCCTGACCGATTGGTGCACGTGTTCATCGATGAGGCAATGACCGGCATTCTGGTTGCTGGTGATCCGGGGCGCAATCAATCACGCGGGTACATGGGCAATCACGATCAGGGAGCACCGACCAGCCGCAAAGTGATGCTGCCAAAGCACTGGCAGACCCTGCTCACGTCACGCGGTTGACCGTTGGCGAATCGCATTGGAAAATCGGCTGGAAGCTCATTCCCGCCGATATCAATTAGGCCCTGCGCTTGCTACTTGTCAGGGATCAACGAGTACTAGTGGTGGTGCTAGAGGGACTTGTAGTCACACTTGTCACGTCATCTTCTTTGTTGGCGTTTGTCACTACAAGACCTGCGGCAAGAGCGGCGGCGCCAATCGCGATGCCCATAGCCGGTGTTATGGCACCTGCAGCCTGCGCGCTGGCAACCGCAGCACCAACACTCCCGGTTACCGTAATGGTCAGCCCGGCTAACTGGCTAAATGTTGCCGCCACAGACGCAGGTAGCGCAGACAACGGTATCGTTACTGCAAGCGAAGCCCCGGTCGCCACCGTTCCCGCCGCCCCGGCCCCAAACGCAGCCACGCCAGCGGTATTCGTCACGGTAACTGCTCCATTGATCACTTGAAAGTACACCGGATTGACGATCGCCACGAGGAAATCCGTACCACGTATACCCATCGTGGCCGTGGCAGTTTTTAATGTATACGCGTCCGGCGTTCGCCGCGTGGTGGCCGCAGTCACCGAGCGCAGCGCGCCCTTGGCCAATTCAAAACTGAATTTATCCTTGGCCGGCTGGTCTTTGGTGAATGAATACTCGCTGATACGAAAATCACTGTTTTCATGCACCGCAATGACTTGACCATCTTCAAAGCGAATCTGCGCGCTACTCTTGGGGCCGGTGACAATCGTAGTAGCACGCGTCACCCGCTGCGACACCTTGGCTGCCGTGGCAGCACCAGAGGAAATGCCAACCCTGACATCACCGTTTACCGTTTCCAATACCCCCGCCGCCAATACCGAAAGCGCCGATGACACACTGAAAAGAAAAACCGCTAATTGTAAAAATACTTTCACAATGTCTCCCTCCGATTATGAGATTGATACGTCATTGTACGCTTCTGCGTTTGGAAGGCAATAGTCGCCAATAACTCTGGCACAACTTACCCTGCGAGCCTTATAGCGTAGGGTTCAAAATCTCGCCGCCCAACGCCACCAACCCCCAGGACGGCGCCTGCGCATCAAAATTCAGGCTGATATGCGCAGCCAGCGCATGCGCATCGCGGAAAATACGCTCCAGCGGATAAGATTGATAGACACCGGTCGCGCCGGTAACTGCATGCAGCGCATCCACAGCCTCGGTACACAGCACTGCGGCATATGCCGCATTACGCTTGTAGCGCAGCTTTTGCTGAGTATCGGGCACCACATTTTTGTTTGCAAGGTTCTGCGCCTCGATGGCATCTGTGCGCAACATCAATTTAGCGGAATCAATTTTCACCGCCGCTGTGGCCACGCGATGCTGCACGATCTGTTGGTCGCGCATTTTGAGACCGGTGTAGTTGGTGCTACGCTCTTTCACTAGGGCCAGGGTGTGCTCCAGTGCTGCCATCGCGTTGCCGACGGCCGTGGCTGCAATGCCATGCCCGCCCAGCGCGTTCAGTGACACGCGATAGAGCGCATTGGGGTTGCCAGGCGCACCCGGAAAGCCATCGCCACCGCGTATATCGTACGCGCACAACGCGCGATACTCGGGTACAAACACATCCTTGACGACTACCGTCATGCTGCCAGTGGAACGCATACCCAGCGTATGCCAATCGTCCACCACTTCGTATTGCGATTTATCCAGCAGGCACATGCGGTGATCAATGATCTTTTCGCCCTCACTTTCGTTACCTCGCACCGTAACCGCAAGCATGCACCATTCGGCAATATTCACGCCGCTGGAAAAATTCCATTTGCCGCTGATCACAAAGCCGCCATCAACAACTCGCGCGCGTCCCTGCGGATAAGCGATACCTGCCGCGATCAAGGCTTCCGGATTGGCGTCCCACACATCGGCTTGCGCGCGCTCGTCGTACAGCGCGAGCATCCATTCGTGAATACTCAGGTTGACGGTGTTCCAGCTGGTTGAAGCACAGCCGCGCGCAAGCTCCATCGGCACATCGACATAGGCAATAAAATCCAGTTCCATGCCGCCCCAGCGCTTGGGTTGCAGCATGCGCAACGCGCCGATGCGATGCAGATCGCTCACCGTTTCCGGCAACATCGCGCGCGCCGCTTCAGCCCGAGCCGCACGGCTGCGTAGCGCAGGCACCAGTTCGCGCGCCTGGCGAATGGTGTCTTCATAGGTAACGCCGACAAAACTGGGCGCGATGTGATCCGGTGCATTCATGAGCAACTGTCTTGGCGATTCATCGGGACTATATTTTAGCCGCTTTGAGCACCTTGCCTTGAAGCCTGCCGCGCGCCATCGGTAGCATCGTGGCTCTTGGATGAGTCAGCCGCCATACGTCCTGCATTAAATGACTTGCCTGTTGCGACGTTGCAGCGATACAGCGTTGATCAGCATGGCTTTCACGGTTGCCACAGTGGCGCCCAACATTTATGCGTGATGCGCGCAAGAACCGTAATATAACTATTTGTTTTTATTGATAAATTTTCACCTGTCCAGCCACACCGTTTCCAGGCGATTGTGTGCATAGTTTCCGTTAGCGCCCCTGACAAACCCCTTGACGTGAGGGTGCCAGCATTGCGTCAACAGGGTCTGAAATAGGGTGGGCTTGGCATTTTCACGTTGCAGCACAATATCGATTTGCTGCACCAGCTCTTTGCGTTTTTTGGGGTCGAGCGTCACCGACTGTTCGTGGATCTTCGCCTCAATGTCCTTGTTGCAGTACTTGGTGTAGTTACGCGCTGAATTGCACATGAAATTTTCGTACAGAATAATATCGGGGTCATCCATGGCGTTGCCAGTGGCGTGGAACGCCAGCGTGTAAGCACCTTTCATCAGCAGGCCGGTAAACAAGGTGTAGTCTTTCGCATCGACATCACCGTCTATATGGATTGCACGCAACTGATCGGCGACGAGCGTCGCACCCTGCACCGCAGCGTTGGCCTGACGCACAAAGTACGTCACCTTGAGCTTCTTGTTCGGGCCGTAGCCCGCGTCCTCCATAAGCTTACGCGCCTCTGCGCGGCGCTTTTCGATATCCCTGCCGAAGCCCGGCAGGGTTTCGAGTTGCGTTGGCGTCAGGCCCCACACACCGTGGGGCGGTGTCATCATGATGCCCCCTACCCGGCCGTGGCCCTGTTGGGACGCCACAAAGACGTTGCGGTCCAGCGCCAGAGAAATCGCCCGTCGCACCCGAGGGTCCTGCATCTGCGGCGCGTTATGATTGATGAGCAGGTGAGAACTGCCCGCCGAAGCGTAGGTCTCGCAAACGGCTTTAGGCACTTGTGCCTTGATGTCTTTCTCGATGGCCGGTGTTACATCGCTGGGGCCGGTAATATCAAACTGCCCGGTGACAAACGACAGCGTGCGGGTCGCCTGGCTGGGAACAATGCGGTATTCGATACCGTCGAGATAGGGCAACCCCGGCTTCCAGTACTCTGTGTTCTTCGCGAGCCGAATCACTTCGCCAGGCTTGTACTCCACGAACTTGTACGGGCCGGTGCCAATCGGTTTCTGCCGCATCACACGTCCATCAACATGGCAGGGATACACCGCAGACCAACCGACCGCGAGCATGGACATGAACGAAGGTTGCGGGCGCTCCAGCGTGAAGCGCACCTCATGCGGGCCATTGACCGAAACATCCTTCAGGTTGCGATACCACTCCTTGCGCACGTTCTTGCGCCAGTTCGCATTGCGCTTCTCCAGCAGGGTGTCCCAGGTGCACTGAACGTCCGCGCTGGTGAATGGTTTGCCGTCGTGCCACTTGACGCCTTCGCGCAATTTGAAAGTGACTACTTTGTTGTCAGCGCTCCATGTCCACTCCGTCGCAAGATCCGGCTTGATCGATTCAAGCCGCGCTATCTTGTCCTGCTGATCGAACAGGACAAGATTATTAAAGACCCCCATTAACGGAAGATTCGTATAGATGGAGGATTCTTCGATGAGAGAGACGCTGCCCGGGTTTTCGCGTAGCTGTACTTTAAGCGTGCCCCCGGACTTCTGGGCAAAGACCGGGGCTGCAAACCCACATGCTGCTACGACAACGCAGACATTGGCCAAGCTGATTGAGTAGTTCATCCAAGTTCCTCCTTAATGCGAAAGGGGCGACCTATGAAGAAGCGCAGACTCATGCCAAGCATAACGTATTGTGGGTGAATTTGATGGGCTTGCACCAACGTAGCGGCATCCGGCAGCGTCTTCAATTGCGCGTCTTCAGCCGCCATATGGAATCTGCGCATACTTGATGGTGGTAGCAGACCTGTGACAATATAGGCTGAGCAAGCGATAAGGAGCATTCCAATGGCACCAACACTGGTCAACCACCTGCTGTACGAACCCGAAAATTCCGGCATTCTGTGGATCAAGTTTAATCGCCCGGAACGCATGAATGCGTTGATAGGGTCTTCTGAAGAGAATGGTACCGTTGCCAAGGTTGGCGAATACATGCGCGCTGGCGACGATGATCCCGCCGTACGGGTCATTGTCTTGACCGGCATCGGACGCGGATTTTGCTCCGGTGCCGACATGAGACGCGATACGCCGACGGACATAAAAGGAGAAAATTTCGTCGGCAATCGCAACATCCCCGAAGGGGGCGACGCTGCACGGGAGCGTTTTTTTCACGGCTTCACCAAATTGCATCGCGATATATCGCTGATACGCAAACCCACTATCGCTATGATTAATGGCCCTGCAGTCGGCGCAGGCATGGACATGGCGCTGCACTGTGATATCCGTATCGGTTGCGAAAACACGCGCTTTGTCGGCTACCAGCAGCTAGGGCAAATTATGGAAAACGGCGGCTCCTACTATCTGCCCAAGTTGGTCGGGCTGGGCCGCGCGCTTGAATTCGCCTATACAGGTCAGCTTGATGCCAAGCGCGCGCACGAATGGGGTTTGTTGAACCACCTCGTAGCCGCCGACCAGCTGGAATCCACGACCCGAGATTTATGCAGCCGCATCATTCAAAATCCCCCTCTGACGCAGTGGATTGGCAAACGCATCATGCGTGCCGCACTCGATAGCTCCATGGAAACGACGATGGTTATGACGTCCAATGCGGGCGGTATTCTGAATAGCTCTGAGGATGCCAGCGAAGCCCGCAAGGCGTTCCTGGAAAAACGCCGCCCTGTTTTCAAGGGACGCTGAATGACCTCGCAGCAAGTCCCCCATGCACCGTTGCCCGCCGGCCCACTGGCAGGCATGCGCATACTCGACCTCACCACGGTGCTGCTCGGCCCCTACGCGACTAAAATTCTCGGCGACCTCGGCGCGGACGTGATCAAGATCGAACCGGTCGAAGGCGAGTCGCGCCGCACCTCTGGCCCGCAACGCAACAAGGAAATGGGCCAGACGTTCATGGTGCTCAATCGGGCCAAGCGCGCCATCGCCATCAACCTCAAGGAACCGGCGGGCCGCGATGCCTTCCTGCGATTGGCCGCCACTGCCGATGCCATGGTACACAACGCCCGTGTGCAAGCCATGGTGCGCCTGGGTCTCGACTACGACGCCGTACGCAAGGTCAAGCCGGACATTGCCTACTGTTACGCTGTCGGGTTCGGCAGCAAAGGCCGTTATGCAGGCCGACCAGCCTACGACGATATTATTCAGGGACTCATCGGCATGCCATCCTTGCTCAGCGAAGCCGCTGGCAAACCCATCTTTGTGCCGATCAACATGGCCGACCGCGTGTGCGGCGTCTATCTCGCCAATGCCACGCTGGCCGCGCTGCTGCATCGCGCGCGTACCGGGCAGGGTCAACAAGTTGAAGTGCCCATGTTCGAAATGATGGCGGAAATGGTGCTGTCCGAACACCTGTGGGACAACTATTTCGTGCCGCCCACCCAAACCAAAAACAGAAATCGCATGTTTGACCGCCGTCCCTACAAAACCAGGGACGGCCATATTTGCGTGATGATAGGCAGCGACAAGATGTTTTTCACCTTTTGTGATCTCGTCGGCAAGCCCGAAATGAAGACGGACGCGCGCTTTGCCCAACGCACACAGCGCTCCGTGCATGCAAAAGAAGTCTACGACATGATGGAAGCCGCACTGGCAACGCGCGCCAGCGCAGAGTGGCTGGAGCTGCTGACCAATGCCGACATTCCCGCGTCACCGGTACATACCATGGAGAGCCTGCTCGCCGACCCGCACCTGAATGATGTGGATTTCTTCCAGATCGAAGATCACCCAACCGAAGGTAAGTTACGCGCCATGCGCATGCCGATGCATTTTTCTGCGTCCCCTTTAATGAACCGGCGCCCAACCCCGCATGTGGGTGAACATACCGTGGCGGTACTGCGCGACGCCGGGCTAAGTGCGGCGGAAATTGACAAACTGCTGGCCGAGGGCGTTGTCAGAGCGAGTTCCCCCGAGTAAAAGCTCTGGCCGCGTCGCAAAGGATATTGCTATGGATGGCCACTATACGTTGCCGTCCGTACTGATCCAGGCTGTCTTGACTGACCCAGAGAAATCATTTTTGCACAAACGCAATTGCCTTCATTAATCGCGAAATCTGCGCGATCTCATTGCGCAAATACAAACCGAACTGCTCACCCGGCAGATAGTTGGGTTCGAGACCGATTTTCATTAACTGTTCACGCGCCTGTGGATGATTCAGAATCTTTTCCATCGCGGCCTGAAGCTGCGCCACGATGTCTTTCGGCATGGCCGACGGGCCCATCAGGCCATTCCAGCTTGACCGGTCGTAGCCCGGCAATCCGGTTTCGCTGACGGTGGGCAAATCGGGCTTCAACGCCGAGCGCCTGGCGCTGGTGACGGCGAGCAGCCGGATTTTTCCGGCCTCGGCCATCGGCAGCGTGGCCGTGAGTGAGGGGAAGCCCATATCGACATGACCTGCCGCGACGGCAGTCGAGCTCTCGGTGCCACCCTTGAAAGGCACGTGCAGCATGTCGAGCTTGGCCATCGATTTGAACAACTCGCCGTTGATATGCGCGGAAGCCGCGATGCCTTCCGAAGCGTAGCTCAGCTTGCCCGGACGCGAACGGGCCAGCGCGATCAGGTCTTTGACACTGCGCACCGGCACTGAGGGATGCACCATGACGACGTAAGTCGTCGAGGTGGCGCGTGCAATGGGCACCAGATCGCGGTTGATATCATAGGGCAGATCCGTGCGTGCGGCGGATAGCCCGGCACCCGACGCAGCCATGAGCAATAAGGTATAGCCATCCGGCGCGGATGTCGCAGCACGTTCGTTGGCGAGCGCCGTGCCTGCCCCTGCGCGGTTCTCGACAATCACCTGCTGCCCCAATACTTCGCCGAGCTTTTGCGCGATAAAACGCCCGGCCAGATCGGTTGAGCCGCCGGGCACAAAGCCCACCAGCAATCGTACGGGCTTGTTGGGATAGTTCTGCGCAACAGAGTGGATTGATACAGACAATGCCGCAAGTCCAGCGGCCAACGCAGCCACACGCACCCGACGTAAATCGATGTTTGTCATTGAGCCATCTCCCCCGTTTAAAACAGATTGATCTAGCGTATCGATTCCGGCGCAATACCCGCGCTTTTGATGACTTTGCGCCAGCGATCTTCTTCGGAGCGAATCATCTCGCCGAATGCCGCTGGTGTACTGGTTGCGGCCTCGACCCCCTGTATCAAAATGCGCTGCACGAATTCGGGCTGTGAAAGCACTTTGTTCAGGTCTGCGTTGATGCGCATGACAATCTCGCGCGGCGTGCGCGCCGGCGCCAGCAAGCCATACCACGTAGTATTGTTGAACCCCGGCAGTGTTTCAGCAATGGCCGGCAAGTCAGGCGCGGCACGCGTGCGCGTTGCGTGCCCTACGGCGATGGCGCGCAGCCGACCTGTCTTCACGTGCGGCAGCACCTGCGGGATCGCCGAAAACATGAATTGCAGTTGTCCACCCAGCAGATCAGTGGTTGCCGGGCCACCGCCCTTGTACGGGACGTGCACAGTACGAATGCCGGCCATAATATCCAGCATCTCGCCGCCCAGATGATTCGGTGTTGCCGTGCCGGACGATCCGTAATTGAGTTTGCCGGGCTGCGACTTGGCATATTCGATGAATGCCTTCACGCTGTTCGCCGGGATGGAGGCATGCAGCACCAGCATATAGGGGACGTAAACAATCAGGCCGATGGGCACGAAGTCCTTGCGCGGATCATAGGCCAGCCGGGTTCCCAGCGCCGGTGCAATCGCAAGGCCAGTGGAAGTGCCCAGCAGCAGCGTGTAACCATCGGGCACCGACGTAGCCGCCATGCCGTGACCGATAAGGCTGCCTGCGCCGCCGCGATTGTCGATCACCAACTGCTGCCCCCAGATTTCTGACAGGCGCGGTGCGACCTCGCGCGCGGTGTAGTCGGTTGACCCTCCCGGCGGATAGGGCACGATAAAGCGAATCGGCTTGGTGGGGTAATTCTGCTGAGTCGGCTGAGCAAACACGCTGCTCGCTACCCACAACAGTCCGCACAGCATGGCCATTACACTGCTAGTTATCCGCATACATTTTTTCCTGATTCAAGGGATGACTACGCACCCAATTCCTCAATTGCGCGCGTTAAA
>CANKUB010000048.1 GCA_947486575.1 Betaproteobacteria bacterium
ACTGACCACCGCCATCAAGGAATACATCGCGTTGCACAATAAAAACCCCAAGCCGTTCGTCTGGACTGCCAAGGCTCAAGATATCCTCGCTAAGGTCATGCGCGCCAACAGCCGCTTAAGTTCCAAACAGAATGAAGCACTACACTAGTGCCCTTGTGCCGGCCTGTGCCGGGAACGACAATGGTAGTTCCGGGCCGAATCGGCTATCCCGCCAGAAAATCCTTGAACATGATATCCACCCAGCGCAGGTCTTCCTTCCACAATTCTTCGCGGCGGTCGTTGTCGTCGATCTGGGTTTGCACCAGCACACCGTCGGCACCGATCTTGTAATCAAACTGCACGGCGATGGCTTCGCGCGGGGTGTTGTTCACCAGCATGTAGCACAGGTTGTCGATGATGATGGGTTTGAGTTCCTGCCCCTTGGACTGCGCGGCGATGTATTTGGCGACGGACTGGCCCTGTTTGTTGGCGACGTGGCCGGCTTTGGGGTAATGGCCGAATTGCGGTGATACGGCGCCCATCGAATCGCCGATGACAAACACCTGCGGGTCGTTGGGCGCGTTGTAAAACAGTGGGTGCACGCCAGCCCAGCCGGTGGGTTTGCCGTCGGGCGTTTTGCCGATCAGATCCGCTTTCCAAACCAGATCGGCCGCCTGATGCGGTGTCATCAGCAGCGCATCGTCAAATTTGAAATCGCCCGCGGCGGTTTTGACCACCTTGTTAAACGGATCGACTTCCTTGATGGTGGCGTTGGCTACATGCGTGATGGTATTTGGATACAGTTCCTTGAAGGCATCGGCATAGCCTGCGGTGATCGGCGCGATGCGCGGCTTGGGATCGAGGATGACGATTTTGGCGTTGATTTTTTTGCTTTGATACAGCCACGCCATCAGGCACGCGCGCTCGTATGGCGACGGCGGGCAGCGGTGCGGCGGGGGCGGCAGCGTCATCACAAAGGTGCCGCCTTTGAAGTTATGAATTTTCTGCTTGACCAGCGCGTGTTCGGCGCTGGGGATGTACGCCGTCGCGTAGTTCGTGCGGGTGTATTCGATGGCCTTGCGGTCATTGCCAAACCACGCTTCGAAGCCGTAGCGGATGCCCGCGGATATCACCAGCCAGTCGTAGTCGATGTGGCCCTGCGCGGTGTGCACGCGGCGTTTGCTGCGGTCGATTTCGGTGATTTCAGATTGGATGAAGGTGTAGCCGTGGCGGCGCGCCGGGTTCATATACGAATGCACCAGAAAATTAGTGTCCACCACATCGATCAGCCATTTGTTGCTGAGCGGGCACGACCAGAATACCGGGTTGCGTTCGATTACCACAACTTCAAGGTCCGGCGCCTGCTCACGCACGTGGCGCGCGGTGGTCAGGCCGCCCCAGCCGCCACCGAGGATGACCACGCGGCGCTTGCCGGATTTGGGCATCAGCGCGGACGAGGCGGTCATGATCAGCGGCTGTGCCATCAGCGGCGTGGTGGCCGCGAGCGCTGCTGCGGCACCGGCTTGCAACAGGGATCGGCGTGTGGATTTCATCAAGGCTCCGGAGACGTAATTAATTTGAGAATAAAGGCGCGCCATTATAATCAAGGTCCCGACAATACGACATGGCCATCATGAAAGCCTATTGGATACGAAACACCGGCACCACGACCGAGCTATTCCTGCGCGATCTGCCACAGCCCCAGCCCAACGCGGGGCAAATGCTGGTGCGCATGCGCGCGACGTCGCTCAACCGCGGCGACATGCTGGCGCGTATCAAGCGTCACAGCGCCGCCGATGGCCGACCTGCGGGTATCGACGGGTCGGGCGAGGTGGTGTCGGTGGGCGCGAACGTGACGGACTTCAAGCCGGGCGAGCGCGTGTTGTTTCGCGCCCACGCCTGCTTTGCCGAATATGCCGTGGTGGAGCCGCCGCTCGCGGCGCGCATGCCAGATCGTTTGTCGTGGGAACAAGCGGCCGCGCTTCCTGCAGCCTACATCACCGCATGGGAAGCTATTGTGGAGTTTGGCCGCGCGCGTGCAGGGGAGTGGGTGCTGCTGTGCGGCGTTTCATCAGGCGTAGGCGTGGCTGCGCTACAGATTGCCAAGTCGCTGGGCGCGCGCGTGATCGGCACCTCGGGGTCGGCGATTAAGCTCGCAAAGCTGAAAGCGTTGGGACTCGATGTAGGCATCGAGGGTCGTGGCGGGGCGTTTGTTGATGCCGTGTTGCAGGCGACTGGGGGTAAGGGCGTGAATGTCGCGGTCAACCTGGTTGGCGGCAGCGCTTTTCCGGGCTGTGTTCGTGTGGCCGCCGATTTCGGGCGTGTGATCATCGTGGGCTATGTCGATGGCGAGATGCATCCCGAATTTGATCTGGAAGCGGTGCATGGCAGGCGCCTGCAAATCAGCGGCATTTCCAACACCCCGCTCACGCCGGCACAGCGCGCGGCGTCGATGCAGGGCTTCATGCGCGATGTGTATCCTGCGCTGGAATTGGGCTTCATTGCCCCGTTAGTCGACCGCGTATTCGATTTTGACGAATTGCCCGCAGCCAAGGCTTACGTCGACACGGATCAGTTTCTGGGCAAGGTGGTGGTGCGCATGCCGTGAGCGTCAGAGGTTCTCGGCCTTCGCCCCTGACAGCTTGATCACTTTCGCCCACTTGGCTATATCGGCCTTGATGTGCGCTGCAAACGCCTCGGGCGTGGTAGGCATCGGGTCGGCGCCGACAGCCATGATCTGCTCCTTGAACTCAGGTGTAGCCAGCACGCTGGTGAGTTCCTTGTTGAGCCGCGCGATCACCGCAGGCGGGGTGCCGGCCGGCGCGATGATGCCGTACCACGAGCCGGCCTCGTAGCCGGGAATGCCTGACTCCGCCACCGTGGGCAGTTGCGGCACCAGACCGGAGCGCGCCGCGGTCGTCACCGCGAGTCCGCGCAGGCGTCCGGTTTTGATGTGCGGAATAGCCGCCGGCGCGGTGCTGAAGATCACCTGCAGGCGACCCGCCATCAGATCCACCAGCCCCGGGCCAAGGCCCTTATATGGCACATGGGTGAGCGTGACGCCTGCCATCACCGCGAACAACTCGCCGCCCAGATGCGTTGAATTGCCGGTGCCCGCCGAGGGATAAAGTATCGATCCGGGTTTGGCTTTGGCCGCGGCAATCAGATCGGCCACGCTTCGTATCGGCAGTGCGGGATTCACCGCTACCACCAGCGGGCTCACGCCCACCATCGACACCGGCGCAAAATCCTTGATCGAGTCGTAAGGTAGTTTGGTGTACAGGGTAGCATTGGTCGCCTGCGAACTGCTGGTGGTCAGCAGCGTGTAACCATCCGGCGTCGCGCGTGCAAGAATTTCCATGGCCACAATCGTATTGGCCCCCGGGCGGTTATCGACGACGATGGATTGCCCCAGATTTTTCGAGACAGCGGCACCCAGCGTGCGGGAAATAATGTCATTGCCGCCGCCGGGGGCGAAGGGGCTGATCAGGCGGATGGGGCGGGTGGGAAAACCATCTGCAGCTGTGGCACAAATCGACCAAAGACAGAGAGCTAAAAGAAGAGGTGTGTGAACTTTCCACCGGGAGCAACGAATCAAGTCCCCCGCCCCCACAACCCGCAATACCGCCGCAGCACAAACGGCAAGCCGCCTTCATAGCCGGGCATGCTGGCGAATTGCGGCAGCCTCATTTCTTTTTCAACCGGATCCCAGCATTTGCCTTGCTGCGCTTCGGCTTTGACGGCGGCTGAGGCGGTTTGCAGCACGTTAAGTGCGGTCTGCACGTCCTGCTTGGTGCCGAGGCGATCTTTAACGCCGGGGTGTCCGGGTATCAGTCGCTCCCATTCCATGGTGTAGAGTTTTTGCAGGAAGGCTTCCCACTCGATGGGGTAGGAGTCGATCATGCCGCGTCCGGGGAATTGTCCAGCGGCGACGGTATCAACGGTGAAAATAATTTTTTCTTTGGGCAGGCGCATGACGACGGTGGAGTCGGAGTGGTTGATGCCCATGTAAATCATTTCGATGGTGGTGCCGCCCAGCGTGATGCTTCTGGTTTTGTCGAAGGTTTCGTCAGGGATGATGGTGTGCGGATCGGCCAGTTGCACCAGGCGCTCTTTCGCGCGCTTGTGTGAAATAAATTTTGCGCCCGCATCCTTGAACGGTTTGCCACCCGCGATGTGATCAAAATGGTGATGGCTGTAGAGCACATACTTGATCGGCTTGTCGGTAATTTTGCGGATTTCTTCAAGATACGTTTGCACCGCTTGCGGTCGCCCGTAACCGATAGGGTCGGTGACGATCACGCCTGCCGGCGTGACGATAAACATCGACAGCGAGTTTTGATAACGAAAGGTATAAACGCCGTCGGTGCCGTCCACCTTCGACGTGGTAAAGAGCGGTTGTTGCGCATGAACCGCCAGCGTTGAAAAAATGCCGATGATGAAACCGGCAATTGCAGGAATGAGACGTAACATGGGGACTTCTTTCCTCTTATATAAAAATTATAATAAAAACAATAGGTTACGAGTTTTTGTGCGCGGCACGCAATAATGCAAACTGGGCCCTGCGCTACTCTAACCGAATATTGGCTTCCTTGATCACTTTGGCCCAGCGCTCTGCATCGGTTTTGACGAAGGTCTGAAACTCGGCGGGCGAGCTGGTCACTACATCGATGCCGACACGCGCGAGTTGTTTCAGGGTATCGGGCGCGTGCATGATTTTTTTGAGTTCACTGTTGAGCCGGTCGACAATATCGGGGCGCACGCCTGCGGGGGCCATCACGCCGTACCACGAGTCGTAGAGTAACTCCGCGAAGCCCGCCTCTTTGGTTGTCGGCACATTGGGCAGTGTGTGCACGCGCTCGGTGGACATGACCGCCAGGCCGCGCAGCTTGCCGCTGTTGATGAACGGAATGGTTGCTGGCACGGTGACGGTAACTGCTTCGATTTCGCCGCTGAGGATATGCGTGAGCGCGATGCTTGCGCCCTTGTACGGCACGTGAATCATGTTGATACCGGCCATCGACTTGAACATCTCGCTTGCCAGGTGATTGCCCGAGCCCACGCCGCCCGAGCCATAACTCATTTTGCCGGGATTGGTCTTGGCGATCTGCACCAGTTCCTTCAGGGTTTTTGCAGGTACGGAAGGGTGTATCACCATCACGTTCGGCACGTTGGCGGTCTGAGCGATGGGTTGAAAATCGCGCGCCGCGACGAAGCTGAGTTTTTTGTAGAGACTGGGGCCGATAGCCATCGACGAACTGGCCTGCGCCAGCGTGTAGCCATCCGGCGGCGTTTTTGCCGCAAGCTCCATGCCGATGTTGCCGCCGGCGCCCGGACGAAAATCCGCATACATCGGCTGGCCCAGCGCCGCGCCGAGTTTTTCACTGATCAGCAGCGCAAGTATCTGTGATGCGCCGGTCGGGTACGGTGAAATAAACCGTATGGTTTTTTCAGGGTATTTTTGTGCTTGCAATGGCGTGGCGGCAAAGGCGCAGGCCACTATGGCCGCGGGCAGTTTCAGGTCGAGGCGCGGGCAGCTGAAGCAGCATGTCATGGGACGCTCCTTTGCAGGCGGATATACTACTTTTCCAGCAATATACCTGACGCCGCCGAAGTGCAGCGCATGATTTTGATTGTGTTTACAATGAACCCGCTATCCGGATGGGTGTTGGTTGTGTAAATACGCTGAGTACCGGCTGGGATGTCTGACGAATTATCTGACTGGGGGATACTGTGAACAAGAAAGTGTTTCTTTGGATTGCATTGCTTTTCCTTCTAGCCTTCCGACCGCTCGCGGGTCATGCAGCTGATGGCGCTGATCCGCATGCCGAAGACCGCAAGCAGTTATTGCAGATATTTTCCGATATAGAAAATGGCATCAATGAGCAGAACATTGAGCGCATGGTGGCGCAGATGGATGAAAATGCCACGGTGATCTGGCTCAATGCCGAAGCGTCACGCGGCCATGCCGAGATCAAAGCCTACTACAAGCGCATGGTGGGCAGCGGCGAGGCGATACTCAAAAAATACACCACCAAGGCCAAGGTGGGTGCGCCTGCGCGGTTCTTTGGCGACATCGCGGTTGCGGACGGCACCATGGCGGACGAATTCCTTCCGATACGGCGCGATGCCTTCAAGCTGAACTCCAATTGGTCGGTCACCTGCGCCAAACGCAATGGCCAATGGAAAATCGTGCATCTGCATTTGTCCGCCAATGTGTTCAACAACAACCTGCTGGATGAGGTCAAACAACTGGTCTGGTATGCGGGCGCAGGTGGTCTGCTGGCCGGGTTGGTGTTGATGTTTGGCATCGGGCGTCTGACACGCGGCAAAAAGTAACGGTTATCCGGTTCGGGCCCATCCTAGCCATACGGCACAGTAGAACACGGGCGCGGACAGCCACAGCGAGTCGATGCGGTCCAGCATGCCGCCGTGGCCGCGGATCAGATTGCTCCAATCCTTGATACTGCGGCTGCGTTTTTGTGCCGACAGAATCAGCCCGCCGGCAAACCCCAGTAGCGTAATCAGCAGTGCGATTGCGGCGGCCTGAGGCACTGAAAATGGTGTGATCTGCCACAAGCCCGCACCCAGCAGCGTGGCACAGCTCACGCCGCCAACGAAACCTTCCACCGTTTTGGCCGGCGAAATGATGGGCGCTATCGGATGTTTGCCAAGCCACTTACCCCACAGGTATTGCAACACGTCACTGGCCTGCGCCACGAGCACCAGAAACACCAGCAGGAATACATTTCGCCCCTCGTAGCCGGGGATTTCCAGCATGAGCAAGGCAGGAATAGGCGCGATACAAACTACACACATGATCAAGCCGCTGGCCCAGGGGCGGCCACGGTGACAGCTTGCAGGCAATGGTGCCGTCAGGTATTCGCGCAGCGCTGCCATGGAAACAAGGGCGAACAGCATGAAGGTTGCGGCAATGCCCGCCCACAACGCACCAGCCAATATTGCCGAAAGGATCCACCAGGAGCGAACACGCGCAATGAGGTTGTCGATGACCGCATGCGGTTGTCCGTTAGCGATGCACGCCTTCAGGACGGTGCTTGTAATGGATGCCACCAGCAAAACGGCGGTGACGGCGCCGCCGAGCCAAAGCGCGTGATCGCCTGTCACGATGTTCGGCGGGTGCGTGCCATGGCATCCAGAGCCGCGCACTGTTCAGCACCCAGCACGATTTGCGGGCGCGCAAGGCGTATGACCGCTACAGCCTCCCCTGCGTTAGCGGCGCGTCCGCTGACCAACAACCACGCAGCAATGGCTGCGGCGCTGCGCGAATAGCCCAGCGCGCAACACACCAATACGGGGCCATTCACAACCGCGCATGCGATTTCCTGCGCGGCTCGTTCAAGCTGTGCCAGGGAGAGCGGCACCAAATCGAGCGCTGGTACCGACACGTAGGTTGACGCGGCGGCAGTGTGCGGCAATTCCGCACACAAATCGATGACCGTCTTAACCCCGATAGGTAACGATTGCCTGCCATCGGGCAGGCGTCCGATCCATACCTCGGGTGTAACGGCTTGCGCGGTGGGTGTGTGGCAGCTCCACCAGCGCATGTTCAACCACGCGCCGACCAGATAGGGCGCGAGCAACCACTGAGTAGCAAGACTCAGCGAGCCATCGGCACCTTTTTGAAAAGCGGAGGCATCAAGACACGCATAGATGAGCGACATCAGCAGCAGCGCCCCCGCGGCCCACAATAACCACAGCCCCCATCCGCCCGTCAGAACGCCCGCCGTGCCACTGATGGCTGCGCCTGCGAGGTAACGTCCTGCCAACTGACGGCGGCGGCCGTCCGGCGTCATGTGCAAACCGGCGAATACGGGTTTGGCGCTATCGGGAAACAGCCATACACAAAACCATCCCATCCACAGGCCGGTGGGGATGTCGAAAAATTGGTGTTGGTAGGTAGTGAGTACCGAAACACCGATTAACCCAAACCAGCTGTGCAGCAGCCAGCGCCACCTGCCACGCAGATGCTGTAGATAACGCATCCACAGAATGATTAGCAACGAGATGTGCAGCGCCGGCGTCTGATTGAACGGCTTGTCAAACAGCAGCAAGGCGTCGAGCATTGCGCCGAACAGCCCCGTGGTTTCCGGTCGTACGAAGGTGCAGCGTAACGGCACCAGCACGAATATCGCAACGGAAAGCAACTGCACAGCCAACAGCCGCCTTGCGTGAGTATCCAGCTCGCGGCGCGTGTTGCAGATAAACAGCGACACGCAGTAAAAGAGATCGATAGACCAATAGGGAACGATGGTACACGACCAGTAGGGTATCCCAGCTTCCCAGCTGAACACGATCGAAGGCACGTATGCGCGCTGGCTGGCCAGCCAGTTGGCGGCGTTGTAGCTGGAAAAGAACAGGATGCCCAAACCTGCCAGCCACAGCGTTGCGCGTCCCCACGGCCGGGCTTCTGCAGTGGTGTTGCTGGTCATTGCGTTCAGTGACGCATCGCCAGGCTGACGGTGAAGATGCCCCATTCGTCGATCCATTGTTCGACTTTGGTAAACCCGTTGTGCCGTACCAGTTGATCCAGCTCCAATTGCGTGCGCCTGCGCATCACCCAGGCCTTGCCGTCGCGATGACTGGTTAGCGTGCGGGCGATGAACTCCAGTTGCGGGTGCCAGGGCTGGCCGGTGTAAATCAGATAGCTGCCAGCCGCCATGCAGCGGGACAGACCCCGCAAGGACGACTGTAACTTATTGTTTTCATGGATCAATTCATAGATGCCCGAAGCGATGGCAATCGTGGGCGAGGGGGCAATGGCTGCGAGACTGTCTTCGTCAAACGCGTCGCCATTGGAAAAAGTTGCAATGTCTGCCAGCCCTGACTGTTCCAACAGGGCTGTGCCAGCGCGAACATTGGCGTCACTATAGTCGCGCAGGATGATCGATTCCAGCTTGGAAGGCAGCTGCTTTGCTGCGTCTATCACGTAGCGGCCATGACCGGCGGCGATATCAAGAATTCGCACAGGCTGCCCTGCGGTACGCAATCGTTGTGCGGCCTCCGCAATCGCTTCGTGCAAATGGTTTTTGCGCACGCGGATGCCTCGCCAGCCGATGGCGTCGAGATAATTACGGTCGATCAACTTGCCGAGTGGCGGTGTGCCACTGGCTTCGTTGCGGTACACATAGTCCAGCGTCGCGCCTGAATCGAAGCCGGTATCGAGGCCCAAACGGATACCCTCAGCCGAGCGGCCGAGCGTGCGCATCGACAGACGCGTAAACGCGAACTGCAGGTTCTTCGGTGAAAGCAAAGGAAGCGGCTGCTTGTTCCTGGCGGCTTCGTTGAACGTATAGCCTTGCCGATCTGCATCCCGCAATGAAACCGGTTGCGCAGCCGAGTCCTGCTGGCGTGTGACGAAGGCGCGAATTTTATCCAGTGCCAGTTGCCGGTCTTTTTCGCCCAGCGTGTCATGTAAAAAGCCCGGTAGCTCGACCAGTTCTTTAGCACTGGAACCGAGGTTGTCGTAGAACTGGCGTTGCGGGCCTTGCTCGACAACCCAGTCATTGCCGGAAATCAGCACTTGCGTTGGCAGTGTAATGGACTGCGCATCGGGCACCACGCGATCGGCGGCATCGTAAAGGCCGAGCAGGATGCGCACCGAAATATTGCGCGTGATCAAAGGATCGCTGTTGTACGAAGCAATGCGCGCTGTGTCGTGCGTCAGGAACTTCGCCTTGATATAAGAGGTGACAAAGAAATTGCCGCGCAGCTTGTATAGCAACCCGAGACCAGCACGTGCAAACGGCACATAGAGTTTTACTTTGAAAGCGGGCGCGGTGAGTACCAGGCATCGTATCTGCGGCGCGTAATCGTGCGCCCAGGCTGCAACCAGCACTGCACCGACGCTCTGGCCGATGACGGATATGTTCTCCGCCAGTATGCCGTGCACCGTCGAAATGTGACGCACAAAATAGTCGATATCCCGTACCGACGCAGCAAAACCGGGGCTGTCGCCACGCGCGCCCGGTGACCGGCCATGTCCACGTGCGTCCCACGCAAACAGATCGTATCCGGGGAGCTGAAGTTCATCAGCAATGTGCTGCAGGCGGCCGGAATGTTCGTGGCCGCGGTGAAATATCACAATGGCTTTTTTGGTATGGCTTTGCGTGGCGGGCCAGTGGCGATAGAACAACTCGACGCTATCGTGCGTCGTAAAAAACCGCTCTTCAGCCTTGCGCATCAGTGCTTGTGTCCTTTTTGATGGGTGGCGATTGCCGTGCGGGCCCGATTCAGGATGGTCAGCGCCAGCAGCAGCAAGGTGATTGCCCAAACCCAGTTTATAAATGCCGCCACGGGCATGCCGCAGCCTGCGACCAATCCGACAAGACCAAACACCAATGCGCGGTCGCTCTTGCCCATGGGGCCATCGTAAGCCCGCTGGCCGCCCAATGCCGCACCGAGCAAGCCTGTGAATTCACTCAGCACAGCGAGCAGCACCACCGCAACGACCAATCCTGCTTGCGTTCCAGCGATGAGTGCAAATGGCAGGTAGAGAGCTGCGTCAGAAATGACATCGCCGAGTTCGTTCAATACTGCACCGAGCGGAGAAGCCTGCCGGAAGTCCCGCGCGAGCATGCCATCCAGTGCGTTGGCCGCCATACGTAGCAGGCACCACAAAGAAATCAATAAAAACAGATAGTTATGCTCAGGATGGAGTAGTGCCAACGCGCCGAGCGCGACGGATATCAGGCACGCGCTGAGCGTAACCTGATTCGCCGTCGCGCCCATGCGATACAGCCCAGCGGCAAGTGGCCGCAGCAAGGTCTGGAAGCGCGATTTGAGTTGATAGGTGCTGATCATGGCGGGAGACAGAGCGTGATCCGTTTGATTTTCGCGGCGCGGCGCAGTGAGCGCGCGCCGACGCTGCGCTAGACGGGAAAGTGATTCGTATGAATGAACTACTCCACCTTAACACCAGCCACACGCACCACCTTTGCCCATTTGGCCAAATCCGCTTTGACCACTGCCGCAAATTCTGCGGCTGAGTTACCTACCGGCGCAACGCCGGTAGAAATCAGACGTTCACGCACGTCGTTGCTGCTTAATGCTTTTACCGCTTCGGCGTTGGCGCGCGCAACAATATCCGGCGGCGTGCCCCCCGGTACGAAAAGCGCGTACCACGAAATCAGTTCGTAGCCTGCAGGTCCGCCCGCTTCGGTGACAGTGGGAATTTCGGGGGCCACGGGCGATCGTTTTGGCGCTGCAAGCCCTAGCGCGCGCAACCGTCGCCCTCTGATGTGCGGCGTTGTGGCCTGAATGGAATCCAGCGCCAGCATCACATGTCCGCCGATAAGGTCGACCAACAGCGGGGCACTGCCTTTGAACGTGACGTGCTGCATGCGGATGCCGCCGCTCAATTGCGAAAACAGTTCCATGCCCAAATGATTGATGCTGCCGATGCCGGGCGCGCCGTAGTTGAGATCACCGGGGCGGCTTTTGGCCAACGATACCAGTTCACGCACATCGCGCGCCGCAAGCGAGGGATGGCAAACCATCACGAAAGGCGCTTCGCCAAGATTGGTAATGGCCAACAAATCGCGGTTGACGTCGAATGGCATTTTTGGATGCACGTTGGGGTTGATCGTGGTCGAGCCAGTGGTGGCCGAGATCAATGTGTAGCCATCGGGGGCGGATTTCGCGCCAGCGTCCATGCCAATGATGCCGTTGGCGCCGCCACGGTTTTCAATCACGAACGCCTGCTTGGTGTTGTCGCCCATTTTCGATGTGACCGTTCGTACGATCATGTCCAGCCCACCGCCTGCGGGGAATGGCACGATCACGCGCACGGGCTTCACCGGATAGGCCTGTGCAAACACAAGGCTGCACGCCAATGCGGGCAGCACACTCAGCGAAAAATATAACATTCTGTTTATGTTGAACATTTTAGTTTCCTCCTGATTGGGGCGTGTGTTGTGCAATGTGACTCGATGCGTCAAGCCCCGATTCTATTACGCACTGAAAATATCAGTCCAAATTATTGGCGTTGAGGTGGTTCGCAAGTTCGCGGGATGTAGAATTGCGGCACTTTAAATCAGGAGACCCACATGGCCAGCAGAGGCAAACAATTTCGTGAAGAATTGAAAAAACCCGGCATCATCATTTCCCCCGGTGTGTATGACGGTTATAGCACGCGGCTGGTGGAGGCTGCAGGCTTCAGGATAGGCGCTATTTCGGGAGCAGGCGTATCCGAAAGCCGTCTCGGCTGGGCTGACCGCGGCGTGATGACGTTTGAAGTGAATCTCGATAATGCGCGGCGCCTGGTCGATTGCACCGAAACGCTGTTACTGCGCGCCGATGCCGACACCGGCTACGGCAACGCCATGAACGTGCATTTTGTGGTGCGCGCCTTTGAGAGCGCGGGTGTGGCGGCACTGATGTTCGAAGATCAGGTATGGCCCAAGCGCTGCGGACACATGCGTGGCAAATCCTGCATACCCACGGCCGAAATGGTGCAAAAGGTCAAGGCAGCCGTCGACGCGCGGCGTGACGACGACTTCGTGATCATCTCGCGCACGGATGCCGCGGGTCCGCTCGGTGTGGATGAAGCGATTGATCGCCTGAATCAGTATGCCGAAGCGGGTGCCGATTGTATGTACGCGGACGCGCTGCTGTCGAAGGAAGACATCGCCAAAGTCGCCAAAAACGTGCCCAAGCCGCTGATCGTCAACATGGGCCTCGGCCTGCGTTCACGCAATACCACGCCGCTGATGACGCCCAAGGAACTCGAAGCGGTGGGCGTCAAAGTGGTGAGTTATCCGCGCATGCTGTCCACCGCCGCGCTCAAAGGCATGATGAACGCCATGGCGGTATACAAAGAAGACGTGATGGGCAAGAACCTTTCAGTCGATCGCCCTGACCTGTGCGCGGGCTTTGAGGAACTCAATAATTTGATGGGCATGAAGCGGTTGGATGAAATCGAAGCCAAATTTGTCGGAGGCTGAACGCCATGGGGATGACTATCGCGGAAAAAATACTCGCCGCTAAAAGTGGGCGAGTATCCGTTGTGCCCGGCGATGTGGTGACGGTGCAGCTGGACACCATCATTCTGTTCGACAACAATTTCGTGCCGAGCAACTGGCGCGACATCCAGCGCGTGTGCGACCCGGAGCGTATCGTGGTGGTGTTTGATCACCGTGTGCCCGCGCCGAACCAGATTGCCGCTGGCGCGCATCGCACCGGGCGCGAGTTTGTCAAACGCTTCGGCATCAAGCGCTTGCACGACGTGGGGCGCGAGCAGGGCATCAGCCACCAGCTCGTGGCGGATTATGGTTACGCCGTGCCGGGCACGACGCTGGTGTGCAGCGATTCGCATACGTGCAGCGGCGGCGTGTTTAATTGCCTCGCGCGCGGCGTCGGCGGGCCGGACATTATTTACGCGGCAGTCAAAGGCGAGACATGGTTTCGCTGCGGTGAAACCACGCGCTATGAACTCGAAGGCAAGTTGCCAAAGGCCGTCACCGCCAAAGACGCGTTCCTGCAGATTGCCGGTGTGCATGGTGATCACGCGACGCAAAACGTTGAATTTGGCGGTTCCGGTGTTGCGGGATTGAGCATCAATGCGCGCAAGACCATCACTACCATGTCCGCTGAATTGTCGGCGGAATTCGCCACCTTTGAGTGCGATGACGTGCTCACGCAGTGGTTGCAAGCGCGCACGCAGCGCCCGTTCGAGGCAGTGAAGCCCGACGCCGACGCGAAATACAAGGCTGTGCGCAAAGTGAATTTGTCCACACTGGAACCACTGGTTGCGCTGCCGGATAGCGTGGTCAACAACTCACAACCGGTGGGCGCGCTTAAGGGCACGCGCATTGACCAGGCGTATATCGGTTCGTGCGCCAACGGTACGCAGGATGATCTGGAACTCGCAGCGGCGGTGGTGCGTGGAAAGCGTGTGGCACCCGGCGTGCGCTTGATTGTCGTGCCCGCGTCGCAAACCGTTTATCGTGATGCCTTAAAGAGTGGTGCCATCGCCACGCTGGTGGACGCAGGCGCGACGATTGCACCGCCGACCTGTGGCGCCTGCGGCGGCGGGCATATGGGTGTGCTGGCGACGGAAGAAACCTGCATCACGTCGAGCACGCGTAACTTCAAGGGCCGCATGGGTGAACCGAGCTCGCGCGTGTTCATGGCGTCACCCGCGACGGTGGCGGCTTCGGCGATTGCAGGCACGATTAGCGATCCACGTGAGTTTTTGAATTAGGGCGATAACATGAAATTCACAGCAAGAACGTGGAAGGTTGGCGATAACATCAATACCGATTTGATACTGCCTAACCGCGCGTTTTATTTGACGCCGGAAGAGCAGGTGAGCTATGTGTTCAGTGCTAACCGCCCTGGCTGGGCGGAGCAGGTGCAGAAGGGGCATATCCTCATTGGTGGCAAGAATTTCGGCATGGGTTCCAGCCGGCCTGCTGCGCGTTCATTGAAAAATCTCGGGCTGGCGTGCCTGGTTGCGCCTTATATCAACGGTTTGTTTTTCAGGAATGCGGTGAATTTTGCGTTTCCTGTTGTGGAGTGCCCAGGCGTAGACGAAGCCTTTGACGAAGGCGATATTGCTGAAGTGGATGTTATCGAAGCGTGCGTGCGCAATTTGACCAAAGGCACTGAACTCAGGGCTAAGGTTTTGCCTGCGCCGCTGCTGGCGATCATCAACGCGGGCGGCATTTATCCGCTGCTGGAAAAAGAAGGTTCGATAGCGCCCAGGCTTGCTGCGGGCCGTTGAGCGCATGCCAAGCTGCAGGCACAGACTGGCAGGCGTTTTATTGTTGGTGGCGCTAGGGTTTGGTGGCATTGCCCGTGCCGACGAAGCGATTTGGCGCAATCATATGGCTACCGCCGCAGAGGCCGCGAAGCATGGTGATCATGCGGCGGCGGTGCAAATGTATGGCGCCGCACTCAAGCAGGCCGTTGCGTTTGGTGACACCGACGCGCGTGTGGCAGCAACGCATTTTGGCTTGGCGCAGGCGTATCGCGGGCAGTACGATTATGCAAATGCCGAGAAAAATTATCTGCGCGCGCTGGTCCTGCTGGAATCCGTGAACGGAACTATTTACGAACCTGCTGTTTACAGTCGTGCGAGTGTTCTCAACGGCCTTGCCGATGTTTACCGCTTGCAGGGCCGCTACAAAGAAGCCGAGGATTATTACCGGCGTGAGCTGGCAATCATCGAGAAAACGCAGGGGCCGGGGCATCCGGCAGTGGCGCAGGCGCTGTCGAATAATCTGGCGGAGCTGTATCGCGTGCAAGGCCGTAGCGATGAAGCTGAGTCAGTCTACAAGCGTGCGCTCGCCATACTCGAAAAAGCGGTACCCGAGACTGACGTGCGTGTGGGTCTCGCGTTGATTGATCTTGCGGAGTGGTATCAGGGGCAGCAACGTTATGCCGAGGCTGAGCCCTATTACCGGCGCGGTATTCCCATCGTCGAAAAAACATTTCCGCCGGCGCATCCGCGCGTGCTGCATTTGTTGCAGGATTGGGGCCTGGTGACGCAGATGCAGGGGCGCTATAAAGAGGCCGAGGCCGTCTACAAAATGATGCTCACGCTGATGGAAAAAACCTACGGCGCATCGCACCCGAACGTAGGCATCGCACTGAATAATTTTGTCGGTCTGTATGAAATTCAGGGGCGTCAGGCTGATGCGGACGCCGTGCGCAAGCGCATGCTTGCGGTCAGTAATACGTCAGTGCGTGCGCAGCCTTATGTCCCGTATCAGGCGCCGGAGCAGGGGTTATCACAACGCAAGCGTTGATGATATAACTAATTGTTTTTATTGATTAATGTTTGCGGCAGTTGGTGTAGTCGGGATGGCGGGGCGCAATCCTGCTGCATCCAACGAATTGCGAGTTCAAATCAACTTGCGCAGCAAATAATCCGCGCACAGCAGCGTTTGCCGATCTGCGCCGATGGCACCCACCAACTGCAAGCCCACCGGCAAAGCATTCGGCCCTTGCGTGAACGGCAGATGCACACACGGCGTATGCAGTATTGTCCACATCCGATTGAACAGCGGGTCACCGGTGGCATCCAGTCCGCGCGGCGCTTCGCCTGCGGTACTGGGCGCGAGTAACACGTCTACATTTTCAAAAAGTTGGGCACTCATGCGGCGGCAGTTCCTGGCGAGCGTTACCGCAGTGTCGTAGCGCTCGCGTGGCAGCGCCAGGCCCGCTGCGATCAAATCCTGCAGGCGTTGCGATAGCTGCGCGCGGTGCGCGTGCCACTCGTAGGCGAGCGCGCGCGCCATTTCATACGTCATGATGTCCATCTGCGCTTGCACCAGGCCGGCGAATTCCGGCGGCAGATCAACATCAATCAGTGTGACGCCTGCTGCGCCGAGCTTGCTGATGGCGAGCGCCATTGCGGTTTGCGTTGCAGCTTGCACGCGCGGCCACTCGTGGGTGCGGCAAATACCGACGCGCGGTGCTGTAGTAAGCGGCTGTTCGATGAGGAGATCATTGCGCCCGCTGGCGGCGGCGGCGAGCAGTGCTGCATCGGGCACACTGCGCGCCAGTGTGCCGATGGTGTCCATCGCATCGCTCAACGGCTTTGCGCCTGCGCGGCTGATCAATCCGAAGCTGGGTTTGTAGCCGACGATGCCGCAAAATGCAGCGGGGCGTATTACTGAGCCCGCCGTTTGCGTGCCGAATGCGAGCGGCACCATGTTGTCAGCCACGGCTGCGGCAGAGCCGCTGGATGAGCCGCCGGGTGTATGGGCCAAATTGCGCGGGTTGGCGGTTTTGCCGGGCGTGAAATACGCGAGTTCGGTGCTGACGGTTTTGCCCAGCACCACTGCGCCTGCTGCGCGCGCGAGTGCCACGCAGGATGCGTCCCACGCTGGACGATGGTTGGCGTAAATCGCTGAGCCATAGCCTGTGGGCATATCGCAGGTGTCGATGAAATCTTTCACCGCGATGGGTATGCCATGCAGCAGGCCACGTGACATTGACTGATCGCGTTCACGCGCCTGCTGGATTGCTGCATTCGCATCGAAATGCGTCCACGCACGGACGGTCGGCTCGCGCGCAGCGATACGCTCGATACAATCGCGCACCAGTTGCTCGCTGGTGATTTTGCCCTTGGCGATTTGAACGGCAGCTTCGGTGGCGCTCAGCAGGTTTAGTGTGGGCATATTGTAACTAATTGTTTTTAAACATATTTAAATTTCTTGCCACGGCTACTCCGGGCGAATTTTCCCCAGTTTGATCAACTGCCGTACTGTCGCTGCTTCACGTTTAACAAATGCATCGGCGCTTTCAGGTGTGTCACCCACTACTTCCAGGCCGAGATCCTGCATGCGCTTTATGGCCTCCGGACTTTGCAGCACGCGATTCACCGCAGCGTTGAGTTTCATCACGATTGGGCGTGGCGTTGCTGGTGGCGACGCAAGGCCAAACCACACCTGCGATTCGCCGTTGACAATACCGCTTTCGGCGTAAGTCGGTATATCGGGCAGATTGGCGAGCCGTTTGGAGCCGCCCACGCTGATGATTTTCAGCCGCTTGGCAACCAGATGCGCTTCGGCGGAAATCACTGACGAGTGCATCGCCTGTATTTGCCCGGCAGCAATGTCAGTCAGCGCGGGCGCGGTGCCTTTATACGGCACGTGCGTGACTTCAATGCCGGTAGCCGCCTGAAATATCAGCAGTGCGAAATGCGGCGAACCGCCAACGCCGCTGGAGCCCCAGGTGATTTTGCCGGGATTCGCCTTGGCGTAATCCACCAGCTCGCGCGGATTGCGCGCGGGGAACGAAGGCTGCGCCACGATCACCATCGGTGTGTAACCAATGGTGATCACTTGCGTAAAATCCTCCACGCGATACGCAACGCGCTTTCCCAGCAGCGGCCCGGTGACACTGGGGCCGGTGGTGGACATGAGTATGGTGTAGCCATCCGGCGGCGCTTTGGCCACGATTTCGCCGGCGATAATGCCGCCTGCACCGCCGCGATTGTCCACCAGCACCTGCTGGCCAAAGGCATCTGAAAGCCGCACCGCGATCAGGCGCGCAATGATGTCGTTAGAGGCGCCCGGCGCAAAACCCACCAGCCAGCGGATAGGTTTGTTCGGATAGTTGCTACTCTCACTTTGCGCGTGAGCGGGAGCGTATGCGGTGAGCGTTGCAGCCAGCGCGATGATTTTCCAGATATTCAAACGCATGGCAATTCTCCTGTTGACGGGCGCTGTTGTCCCGTCGAAGTGCGCGTTCCAGATATTGTATACCGGTAGTTACCGGCTTTTTGCAGGGCCGCAACCGTGAGCCCAGCGCGTATCGGCGGGTGCATCCATTGTCACGCCCACCGTACGGCAGTATGATGATTCAAAGATTTACGGGTGCCAGCGGTGTGCAAACCGGTTGTTGCCGCGTATCGATTTTCTTCCAACCTCCACATTGCGGGTAGAAACTCACGATGGCTCGTGCGGCATATGCTTTTTGCGCGCGACAGTGCCATCGGCTACCCGTAAAGGGGAACGGGTGGTCGATGCGCGTACCAAACACGAACGCTGGAAAAAGTTAATCAAGTCGGCCAACATCAAAATCGAATAGGAGAAACACGCATGAAAGCAACCCCCGGCTCCACCGCGCTAGCGGGCGTAAAAGTTCTGGATCTGACGCAGTACGAAGCAGGCACCTCGTGTACGCAGGCGCTGGGCTGGCTGGGTGCAGACGTGGTGAAAGTTGAACCGCAAACGGGCGAGAACGGCCGTTTTGCCTCTACCAACAGCGGCGATGTGGATTCGTTTTACTTCATCATGATGAATTCCAACAAGCGCAGCCTGGTGTGTGACATGAAATCGGAACGCGGTAAAGCCGTCATTCGCAAAATGGTGGCCGAGGCTGATGTGCTGATCGAAAACATGTCGCCCGGCGGCATCGAGCGTCTGGGTTTCGGCTGGGATGTGGTGAGTAAAATCAATCCGCGTCTCATCATGGCGCAGATCAAGGGGTTTAATCCCGATGGCCCGTACGCCAAATACCTGAGCTTCGACATGATCGCGCAGGCGGTGGGCGGCGCATTCGCCATCACCGGCGAGGCAGGCCAGCCGCCGCTGCGCCCCGGCCCGCATGTGGGCGACACGGGCGCTGGCATTCATTGTCTGGTCGGCATACTGGCAGCGCTGTATCAGCGGCAGTTTTCCAATCAGGGCCAGCGCGTTGAAGTATCGATGCAGGATGCAGTGATTAACTTCAACCGCATCTGCTTTGCCGGACAATTGATGTTCGGCAAACCAGTGCCGCGTACCGGTAATCAAAGCTCGATTGGTGCGGCTGCCCCGAGCGAACTTTACAAATGCATGCCCGGCGGCGAAAACGATTACGTGATGGTTTACACCTCGCGCGCGGGCAACTGGCACTGGCAGCGTTTGCTCACGGTTATCGGGCGCGAGGATTTGAAAGAAGACCCGCGCTTTGCGTCGCCCGCCGCGCGCGTGCAAAACGCCAAGGACGTGGATGCGCTGGTCGCCGAATGGTGCGCCAAACACACCAAGGTAGACGCGATGGAAAAAATGCAAAATGCTGGCGTGCCTGCGGGCGCGGTGCTCGATACCGGCGAATTGATACGCGACCCGCACTTACGCAAACGCGGCATGTTCGTGCCGGTGCAACACCCCAAGCGCGGCGAAGTGGTGGTGCCGGGCTGGCCCGTGCATATGTCAGGCAGCAACGTGCCGGTAACCTGCGGCCCGCTGCTGGGCGAACACACCGAGCAGGTGCTGGCCGATTGGGTGAGCATGAATAAAGATGAGATCGCGGAGTATGTGAAAGAGACGCCGGTGATGTTGCGGCAGAAGTAATGGTCACACGGGGTTCTTTCGGTCAGGCGCTCTGCATTACCTGGGTTACGCGGCAATACTTCACTACCTGAGTCATTCCCGTCTTCGCGGGAACGACAGTGTGTAGTTGTCGTGCACAAGGTTGGAACTCCAATTAATTTGCTACTTAAATCATAACTATTTGTTTTTAAAGGAATAATATGGCCACCATCTCAGGCAATGAACTCGTAGGCGAATCACTCAAGCGCATCGGTGTTAAGAACTTTTTCTTCATCATGGGCGGGCCGATCAACGACACATTGCTCGCCACCATGAAGCGCGGCATACGTGGTATCGACGTGCGCCACGAGCAAGCCGCTGCAATGAGCGCGCAGGCGTATGCGCGTGCGCTGAATTTCCCCGGCGTGTGTTTTGGCGCATCCGGCCCCGGCACCATCAACCTCACCACGGGTCTGGCGAATGCGCTGATCGATGGCGTGCCGGTGGTGGCGTTCGGCGGCTCAAGCCCGATCAACGAATACGGCAACGGCTCGTTTCAGGAAATCGATCAAGTCGCCATCATGAAGCCCGTCACCAAATGGGCGAACCGCGTATATGAAACGCGGCGCTTGCCGGAGATTATCGACCTCGCGTTCCGTCAATCCATCAGCGGCAAGCCCGGCCCGGTGTATCTTGATTTGCCGTCGGATGTGATCAACAACAGCATCGATGATTCAACCGTGGTGTGGCCCGATTTCAGCAAAACACTGGTGCGTGCGCGTCCGCAAGGCGATCCGGCGCTGATCGAAGAAGCGCTGAAGATTCTGGAAAAAGCGCAAAAGCCGGTGGTGCTATCCGGTAGCGGCGTGTTGTGGTCGGGCGCAGAAGCGGAGTTGCGGCAGTTTGTGGTGGACAAAGGCATACCAATCTACACCACCCCGCAAGGTCGCGGCATACTCGAAGAAGATCACGAGCATGCGTTTTTGAATGCGCGTTCATCGGCGATGAAAGAAACCGATTGCGTGTTGATCGTCGGCACACGCCTGAATTACGTGTTCGGTCACGTCAAGCCGCCGCGTGTTTCCGCCAACGCCAAAATCATACGCATCGACATAGACGCCAACGAAATCAGCGGTAGCCAGCGCGTGGATGTCGCCATTACCGGCGACGCCAAAATGGTGATGAAGCAATTGCTTGATGCCTCAGGCACGCGCGTCAAATCCAGTTTGTACGCAGGCTGGCGCGGACGGCTGTCCGAGATTGAAAGCCTCAAAGCCCCCGATGCCGAAAAAGCCATGTCCACCAGCAACACGCCCATACACCCGCTGCGGCTGTGCAAAGAAGTGCGCGATTTCATCGACCGCGATGGCGTGCTGGTGGTTGATGGCCAGGAAATTCTAAACTTCGGTCGGCAATCAATCCCTACGTTTATCCCCAGGCACCGCATGAACTCCGGCACGTTTGGAACGATGGGCGTGGGCATGCCATTTGCCGTCGGCGCAAAAGTAGCGCGGCCCGATAAGCAAGTGGTGCTGATCCACGGTGACGGCTCGTTCGGCTTGAATTCAATGGAACTCGATACCGCAGCACGCCACAACCTGCCGATGATCGTCATCATCAGCTTGAACGGCGGTTGGACGGCTGACCCGAAAGGTGACAAACCGGGCCGCAATCTGGGCTACACACGCTTTGATTTATTTGCGCAATCGCTGGGGTGTCATGGCGAGCAAGTGGATAAGCCGGAGGATATTCGTCCGGCTTTGGAGCGCGCCAAGGAAGCGATCAAAAATGGCAAGCCAGCGCTGGTGAATGTGGTGACGGATCATACGGCGCGGGCGGTGACTATTCGGTTTACTAAGACGGCGACGTAATGGCTCCTGCGTGAAGGGTATAGGCCCTTTGCGCGCCCAGTCCGTTAGGTTGGGCTGAAAAGCCCAACGCCAGGGGTGCGTCACACTCGAACGTTGGGGTTCGCTGCGCTCACCGCCAACCTACAGGTTCATCGCACTCCACGAGATGCGTTGAAGCAAGCCCGTAAGCAGCGAAGCGAATTACGGTCAACTTTGCGAACCCTGTAATACGCTACGCTTCTTACAAGCTACACGTTACACGCGAAGGCTCAGGACTACACGCTGCTCAATTATCAAGCCGTATATTCGCGGCCTTGATAAATTTAGCCCACCGCGCCATATCCGTTTTCATCAGCGTGGCTAATTGTTCGGGGGTGGAGGAAAACGGCATCATCCCTTGTTTCGCCAGGTAATCCAGCACATCGGGCATAGCCATAATCCGGGCAATCTCGGTCGATAGTTTGTTGATGATGGGCTTTGGCGTGCCAGTTGGCGCCACCACACAGAACCATGGCTTTACGTCCATACCCGGCAGGCCGGCCTCGCTGAACGTCGGTACCTGTGGCAGCGTCGGAAGCCGCACTTCACCGGTCACTGCTATGCCACGCATTCTGCCGCTCTTGATGTGGCCGATTACCGTTAGCGGGTTGTTGATGAACATCTGTATTTGTCCGCCGATGAGATCGACCATTGCCGGGCCCGCGCCCTTGTAGGGGATATGCTGCGTCTTGATGCCCGCCAGCATGGCAAACATTTCGTTCGCCAGATGGCCGGAGCCGCCCGCGCCGGTGGTGGCGTAATTGAGTTGCCCCGGCTTGGCTTTGGCCAATGCGATCAACTCCTGCAGATTATTGGCTGGCAAAGCAGGATTGATCACCAGAACGAACTCGCTGATGTAGACATTGCCGACGGGCGCGAAGTCTTTGATCGGATCGTAAGGCAGCTTTGAAAACAGGCTTGGGTTAATGACGTGGGCGTTGGTCGTGAGAAGAATCGTATAACCGTCGGGCGTAGCTTTCGCCAGCGCGTCTGTGCCAATAATCATGTTGCCGCCGGGCCGGTTGTCGACAATCACGTTCTGGCCCCAGCTTTCAGTCAGCTTCTGACCGATAACCCGGCCTACGGTTGTGGTGCTGCCGCCCGGAGCGAAGGGCGTGATGAGGCGTATCGGTCGCGTCGGGTACGGGGTCTGGGAAAAAGCCGCGAACGGCAGCAGCAAAATTAGAACCAAATGCAGCAGCAGGAATCTTGAAGTGCGTTTTTTTCGTGACATGCATCCTCCCCGGTAGCTGTTGAAACTACGGCGTTCTCAATGGCTGCAAGGATTTTACGCCTGACTCTCAAGGGTAGAATACGCTGATCAATCATTCACCGCAGGCTTTGATCACCGGAGTCTTTATTGGATACGCCATCACGCCATCCTGTTTCACCACTTGGCCCGGTAAAAGTGGCTATCACCATGGACGACATGCTGTTGTGGCGCGGCGTACCGGTGCCGAAGAACTACAGCTCGCTGGGCATTGCCCGTGCGATGACGCAAGCGTTGACGCGACACCGCGCGACGGATGTCTTTGCGTTCTCCAACACCGCTCCGGCGGAAGACGACCCGGAGCTGCTGCGCGTGTTTGATCACTGGTGCGAGCAGGGGCATCACGTGGCCAATCACACGCACCATCACGCGAGCATCAACTGGGTAGATGCCAAGACCTATATTGGTGATATCGAACGTACTGAAGAAATCATCGCGCGCTGGGCAGCGCGCGCGCCCAAACGATATTTCCGTTACTGCAACGACATGTGGGGTGACACTGCCGAGAAGCAGGCAGCAGTCGGCGCGTACCTCGCGCAACACGGATACACGCCAGTGCCGGTGAGCGTGGGCTTTCGCGATTCGCGGTTCATGGCGGCCTACTGGCGCACGCTACAGTGTGACGACCGTGAAGGCATCAAGTTCCTGCGGCGTGCGTTTGTCGAAACAGCCATGCACGAAATGCGGCTGCATGCCGCCAACGGACGTGCGGTGTACGGGCGCGACCCGGTGCATATCTGGCTGATTCACGGAACGCCGCTGGGTGGTGACTGCCTCGATGAAATACTCGATCAATTCGAGGCAGCAGGCGTGCAATTTGTTTCGCTGGATGAAGCAATGTCTGATCCGATGAACGCGCTGGTGCCGCCGCGCGTGTCGCCGGAGTTCATTCATCAGGTGGAGAAATGGGCATTGGTGCATGGCGTGCCGGTCGATGATCGTCCGCCGCCGATACTGGAAGAAATTGAAAAACTCAACCCGATGCCGGGCGGGAGCGCTATTGAAATTCGCGCACGGCAGCAAGCGAGTATTGCAGCGCATCTACCTGGTGCGAAGCCGGGGCCGTTTCCGGTCGCGGCGATTCAGTGTTAAGGGCGCAAGATAGGTAACCCGGAATACGCTACGCTGCTAACGGGCTATCAATTACTTGGTAAACCGGAAAGTAGAAGAAGGCTCATCCATGCGATCACGCGGTTTGCGTATGCGGTTCGCCATCTCCAGCGCGGCGGGCGCATTCTCCAGCAAAATCGCCATTTGCCGTTCATCTAAATTCAAACCCGCGCGCCGCGCCATCGTTTCCACTACGCCGCGCGTGGTCCCATCCACATCGGGCTTGGGTTCAAACACGCTGGTATCGACTGCGGGCGCTATTGCATCGGGATTCAACGGCGGGCGGCGTGTGTGCCAATCGGTGGCTTGCTGATAGGCATGCCCGACTGCCAGCACTTGCGCATCGTTGAAGGGCCGCGTGATGAGTTGCAGGCCCAGCGGCAAACCGGTCTTTGAAAACCCGCCGCAAAGCACCAGCGCCGGCGTGCGCGCCGAATTCGACGGCGTAAACGCATTGGATTTACGCCAGAAATTGCCGACGCGGTAATCCTCAAAGCGCGGTGCGGGGCCGAAGCCTGCCGTCAGCAGAATGTCGTATTTTTTCAGCAACGGCTGCATGTCGGCGATGTAACGCCGGTGTTCGCGCAACGCCTGCACGTAGTCACTCGCCTGAAACAGGCATGCGGGCAGCGCACGTCCCAGAAAATCGCGCCCGTAATCGCCGGGGCGTGCGATCAAATCTTTTTGCTGTATTGAATACATTTCGCTTTCGGCGATGATGACTTTGACATCCAGCCCATCCAGCATGGGGCGTGCGCGGCAGTCTTCGAGGGTTGCCCCTAATTGCTTGAACGTTTTGATGGCTTCTTCCATCGCTGCGCGCAGGTCTTCGTGCGCGGGAATATCTGCTTCCCAATAGTGGCGCAGCACGCCGATTTTCAGTCCCTTGATGCTGGTATTGAGTGCGGCCCGATAATCAGGAATGGTTTGTTCCGTGCTGCCTGCGTCGCGCGCATCGTAGCCTGCGATGGCTTGCAGCAAAATCGCGCAATCTTCAGCCGTGCGCGCCATCGGCCCGCAGTGATCGAAGGTGAATGAATTGGGGATCACTCCCGCGCGGCTCACTAGCCCGTAAGTGGGCATCAAACCGGTGACGCCGCAATGCGAAGCCGGGCCACGTATCGAGCCGCCGGTGTCAGAGCCTAATGCAGCAGGCGTTAACCCTGCCGCGAGCGCCACACCAGAGCCGCTCGATGAGCCGCCAGAAAAATGCGCAAGATTCCACGGGTTGCGCGCGGGCGGCCACGGCAAATCAAACGATGGCCCGCCGTGGGCGAATTCGTGTGTTTGCAGTTTGCCTAGCAGTATCGCGCCCGCGTCGAGCAGTTTTTGCGTGGTGGTGGCGTTGCTGGTTGGAATATTATCGATGCAAATTTTCGAGCCGCCCGACGTAAGTATGCCCGCTGTGTTGTAAATATCTTTCAGCGCGAACGGTATGCCGTGCAGCGCGCCGCGATAGTGACCCTGCGCGATTTCCTGTTCGGCGATTTTGGCTTGCGCGCATGCGTGTTCGGCAGTGAGCGTGATAAACGCGGACAGTTGCGGTTGATACGTGGCAATGCGCGTGAGCAACGCATCGGTAAGTTCTACTGGCGAAAGCGCTTTTTGGCGTATTTTATCCGCCAACCCGGCTATAGTCGTGTAATGCAGTTCGCTCATAAAAGCTCCAGTACCATGCAGTCGAAAGAGGTGAAATCATACACGCTCATGAGGCGCCAGCGTTTGGCGGCATGCACCAGTGTTGACGTTGCAGCGCGTGGTCACTAAGCTTGCCCCTTACTTTTAAAGGTGAGACCCATGTCGTATTACACGCCCGCACAAATCGGCATGTCGCTCGCCGAGGTGGATACGCCCGCGCTGATTCTTGATCTTGATGCGTTTGAGTACAACCTCAAGCTGCTTAACGATTCGCTGGCAGGCCGCAGCATCAAAGTGCGTCCGCATGCCAAGAGTCACAAGTGCCCGGAAATCGCGCTGCGTCAGATGGCGTTGGGCGCAGTGGGGGTGTGCTGTCAAAAGGTCAGCGAAGCTGAGGCGATGGTGGATGGCGGGGTGAACGATGTATTGATCGCCAACGAAGTCGTGGGTGTTGCGAAGTTAAAGCGGCTCACTGCGCTTGCCAGGCGTGCAAAAATTGCCGTGTGCGCAGATCATCCTGACAATGTCACGGCGCTGGATAATGCAGCGCGCGAGGCCGGTCTCACGCTTAATGTGCTGGTGGAAGTAAATGTGGGCGCGAATCGTTGTGGCATAGAGCCGGGTGAACCGGCGTTCAAACTGGCGCAACAAATCTATAACAGTAAAAACCTGCACTTTGCCGGTCTTCAAGCGTATCAAGGCGGCGCGCAGCATATGCGCAAGACTGAGGAGCGCCGTGCGGCGATTGAGGCTGCGTGTGAAAAAGTAAATCGCACCACCGCGTTGTTAGCACTTGCGGGCATACCTTGCGAACGCGTTACGGGTGCCGGTACAGGTACCTACTTATTCGAAGCCGCGAGCAAGGTGTATCACGAACTGCAAACTGGCTCGTATATTTTTATGGATGTGGATTACGCCAATAACGACTGGACGGAAAGCGGCATTCCGCGTTTTGAGCACAGCCTGTTTGTGTGGACGACGGTGATGAGTTGCCCGGCAGCGGATCGCGCGATTGTCGATGCGGGATTGAAGGCATCAAGTATCGATTCCGGTATGCCGCGCGTGTTTGATACGCCGGGCGCGGAATACATCAAAGCGTCGGATGAACACGGCGTGCTGAAATTAGATGCTGGCGTGTCGCTGGCGCTGGGGCACAAACTGAAAATTGTGCCGGGGCATTGCGACCCAACGGTGAATCTATACGATCATTTTGTGTGTGTGCGCAAAGGTGCAGTCGAAGCGCTGTGGCCGATTGCGGCACGCGGGTCGTTGCTATAAAAATGAATAAAATCAATAAGATAGAGAATATATCCTTTATTGGCATTGGCAATATGGGCAGCGCGATGGCGGCGCATATCATCAAATCCGGGTTCAATCTCACGCTATATGACGTGAATCCAGCGGTGTGCGCAAAATTTGTGGCGCAACACGGCGGTAAGGTTGCAGTGAGTCTGGCGGATGCCGGGCGTGACGCAGATGCCGTGATCACCATGCTGCCCAACGGCAAAATTGTAAGTGACGTGATGCTCGGTGAGAGCGGTGTTGCCAGCACACTCGCGTCAGGAAGCGTGGTGATCGACATGAGCACCAGTGCCCCGGTTTCTACACAAAAATTGGCGGCAGCGTTAATGCCACACGGAGTAACGGTGGTAGACGCACCGGTGATGGGCGGCGTAGTGTTCGCGAAAGACGCCACGCTAGATATCATGGTGGCGGGCGATGCTGCAGCAGTTGAGCGCGTGACGCCGTTGCTGAAATGTATGGGGCGCAGCATTACAGATTGCGGGGTGACGGGCAGTGCACATACCTTGAAAGCGCTCGGCAATTACATCAACGCCTGCGCCATGATCAACGTGGTGGAGGCGATGACCATCGGCAAAAAATTCGGCCTCGATGCGAAATTCATGGCTGACGCTTTGCTACCGATGATCAATGGCCGTCAGCATCCGCTGGAGAAAAAAATTATTCCGCAAATTCTCACACGCCAGTTCAACACCGGCATGGCGATGGGCTTTATCACCAAAGATCTGAAAATTGCGGTTGATACGGCGCAATCCATCGGCGCCTACGCACCGCTAGCCGGGCTAACGCATGCGCTGTGGGCGCAGGCTGTAGAAAAATTTGGCGGGCAGCTTGATCAAACGGTAGTTGCAAAGTTGTGGGAGCAGGCAACTGGTGTCTCGCTGGCTGTTGAGTCATAAAGAGGATGGCAATGAACACCAGACGGCAATTACTAACCGCATCAGCAATGCTTTTATTGAGCAGAGGGGGAATCACCATGGCACAAGAAAAATCCAGGCTGATATTCGGTACCGCCACTCCAGGCGGCGGATTTCCCGCCTACGGCTGGCCGTATGCCGAAGTGTTGAATGCGGCCGATGCCACGTTGGGCATTGACCCCATCAACACCAAGGGCAGCACTGAAAACATCGTGTCGCTGGAGCAGGATAAAATGGATTTAGGTTTGGTCACTGGCGAGGTGACTTACGAGGCGATCAAGGGCATCAGCGGGCCACCTGTAAAAAACATTCGCATCATCAATGCCACGTACTCGCAGGCGGGCATGTTCATCGTGCCGGCCAATAGTCCCTATAAGACCATCGCCGATCTCAAGGGCAAGCCGATTGTGTGGGGCGCGGCGACATCCGGGTTTATCGTGCTGGCGCGTTATGTGATGGATGGTATGGGCCTGGATTTTCAGAAGGACTTTCAGCCGATACTCTTGAAAAGCGCAGGCGAAGGACCGCCGATGGTGCTCGATGGCCGCGCAGCGGCCATGTGGGGTGGCGGCCTCGGTTGGCCGCCCTTCGCGGAAATCGCCAAAGGCCCGGCAGGTGCGCGCTTCATCGGGCCGAGCGGTGAAGAAAACAAACGTATCATGGCGAAACATTCATTCCTGAAGGCCGCAAGCATGGCGGCGAACAGCTATCCGGGGCAGAGCGCGCCGGTACATTCTGTCGGCTCGTGGCCGTTTGTGCTGGCGCGGGCATCACTGCCGGATGATGTGGCTTACAAACTCGCACGTGCGTTGTACCAGAGCGAAGGCGCGTTTGCAAAGCGGCTGGAACAGGCAGCAGAATCCACGCTCGCCAATACACTGACTGCGGCACCGAGCCGTGATCTGATACATCCGGGCGTATTGAAATACATGCGTGAAGCCGGGCTACTGAAGTAGTTTCCACTAACAGACAGAAGGACGTGCAAATGTCGCAACTCGTATTTATACATGGCCCCGGTGCAGGCGCATGCGCGGATGCGTATGAGCCTCAACTCAAACATTTTACGGGTAGCGTGGCGCCCACCTTGCCAGGGCACCTTGAGGGCGAGCGTTGCGTGGATGTTGCGCGCTATACCGAATGGGTGCGCGGCTGGCTGTGGGCACAAGGCATGAAAAAAGACCTTGTACTGGTCGGCTACACGCTGGGCGCCTCCATCGCGCTGCAATATGGCCTGGATTATCCCGATGAAGTCAAAGGCATGGTGATCATGACCGTAGCCGCGCGGCCCAAAGTGCGCGCGCCGGATACGTATGAAATGCGCCTGCGCGCGGCGCAGAACCCGCAGGCGTACGAAGAATGGCTGGCATTTCAGCGGCACGCAATGAAGTTTGTTGAACCCGGCTTGCGCGAGCGCCTGATGGAGCGTCATAAACAGGTGGGCCCGATGTCGCAGTATCACGACCTGATGACCATCGATGCCTTTGACGTGCGCGACCGTATTGGCACGCTTAAGCCGAAGCTTCTGCTGTTGCGCGGCCTCGATGACCACGGCAATCCGCCTGAGTACGAGAAAGAAATTCACGACGCAGTGCCCGGCTCGCAGTACATCAAACTGCCGGGCGTGGGGCATTTTCCGCTGACGGAGTTTCCGGAGAAAATCAATCCGCTGATTGAGGCGTTTGTGGCGGGGTTGTGATGAGAGTTTCACCTGGTTT
The DNA here is from genome assembly GCA_947486575.1 of Betaproteobacteria bacterium. GTDB lineage: Bacteria > Pseudomonadota > Gammaproteobacteria > Burkholderiales > SG8-41 > UBA5216. The sequence goes on from CANKUB010000048.1 coordinate 29,593, forward strand.
GTGCCTGTCGGCACTGCTTGCTTCAACCACCGCACTCGCCCAGCAAGACTACCCCGTTAAACCCATCCGCATGATTGTCGGCGTAGCCCCCGGCGGCGCAACGGACATACTCGCGCGCGCAGTGGGCGCACGGCTGAGCGAGGCGTTCAAGCAGCAGGTGATCGTCGAAAACCGCCCCGGCGCCAACCACATTATCGGCGGTGAATTAACCGCGAAATCGGCACGTGATGGCTATACCCTCCAGATGATTCCCGAAGGTTTTGTCATTAACGCCTCGGTGTACGCCAAGCTGCCGTTTGATCCGCTGCGTGATTTTTCACCGATAGCCATTGTGGCGAATGTGCCCAACGTACTGGTGGTTCACCCGTCGCTTCCGGCGCGCACGGTCAAGCAATTTGCCGCGTTTGCGCGCGCGCGGCCAGGGCAACTGAGTTACGGTTCGTCCAGCGTGGGCTCGCCCAGTCACATGTCGGGCGAACTGTTCAAAGTGCTCGCCAAAGTCGATTACACCCATGTGCCTTACAAAGGCCAGTCGCTGGCGCTGGTGGATTTGATGGGCGGCCACATTCAATTTTTGTTTCCGTCGATTCCGGCGGCGGTTGCGCATGTGCGCTCAGGCAGGCTGATCCCATTGGGTGTTACTACGCTACAGCGCGCGGGTGCTTTGCCGGATGTTCCCACCATCAACGAAGCGGGTATTGCCGGTTACGAAGTGAGCGGCTGGTACGGCGTGATCGGCCCGGCGGGGTTGCCGCAATCCGTAGCGGCGCGGCTCAACAAAGAGATCAACACCTACCTGCAAGGAGCCGATACGCGCAAACAGTTGTCGAGCGAAGGCGCCGAGCCGCGTACCGGCACGCCGGAAGAATTTGGCGCTGCAATGGCCAGCGATTTGCAGAAATGGGCAAAGGTGGTGGCGGCTGCGGGGATCAAGATCAAGTGATGAATTGTTAGTGGATCGTTGGCCGACGATTTCGCAATCATTGAGAACGTGATAACCCAACATGGTCATTCCCGCGCGGGTGGGAATGATGGAGGGGCGTAAGTATTTGTTTTAAAAATAATATTTAGAGTTAAAACATGCCTCGACTAGACGGAAAAGTAGCCTTTCTCACCGGCGGCGGCGCAGGCATCGCCAAAGTCAGCGCACTTGAATTCATCAAAGAAGGCGCAAAAGTCGCCATCGTCGATATCAACGCTGAAGTCGGCAAACGTGCCGAGCAGGAAATCAAGGACGCGGGCGGCGAAGTCATTTTCATTCAAACCGACGTTACGCAAGAAGCCGCCGTCAAACAAGCCATCGACACCACGGTAGCCAAGTTCGGCAAGCTCGACGTGCTGGTGAACTGCGCGGGCGGTTCCGTGCTTGAAGATGTGCCGGTGCATGAAATGAGCCTCGCCATCTGGCACAAAACCATCACGCTGAATTTGCTGCACCCGTTTCTGGTGTGCAAGCACGGCATACCGCACCTGATCAAAGCAGGCGGCGGCTCCATCATCAACTTTTCATCGATGGTGGGCATGACCGGCCTTTATCGCCCGGCCTACGCCGCAGCGAAGGGCGGCATCATGTCATTTACCAAAACCCTCGCCGCGCAATACGTGCAACACAACATACGCGCCAACGCCATCGGCCCCGGCAGCATCCGCACCGAGCGCCACATCAAGCGCTATGAAAACAAGGAGTGGATGCAGAACGCAAACCCGACTGGCGCTGCCAAGGAACGCATGATCGTGCAAAAGCTGTATCCATTTTCCGTCGGCAACCCGATAGATATTGCCGCGATTGTGGTGTATCTGGCCTCGGATGAATCGCGCATGTTGACGGGGACTACTATTGCTGCGGATGGCGGGCGGTCTTCTTATCTTAAGATTTATGCGGAGGAGGAGTGATTTAATTTAGATGTAGTTTGAAGGTATTGGAAAACTCAAATATACCTTCATCCGAGATTATTCATTAGGAAGTATAAGTCGCTAAATCCGGGATACGCGGCGGGTCAAGCGCCGCACTCCACAGCCCCGAGAACCACGCGCGACGCTGACGTGGCATTGCCACGGTATATTGATCAGCGCGCGGGCCGTTCTTATC
>CANKUB010000049.1 GCA_947486575.1 Betaproteobacteria bacterium
ATGAATGTCACACAGGTAGTTGCAAAGGGGCAGAGTCCAGCTGCCGCGGCGTACGACGCCATTATCATCGGCGCCGGCATCTCTGGCATTCATCAGCTCTACCGGCTGCGCGAACTCGGCATGACGGCACGGGTATTCGAAGCGGGCACGAATGTCGGCGGCACCTGGTACTGGAACCGCTATCCCGGTGCGCGCTTCGATTCGGAAAGCTGGACGTATGGCTACGCGTTCTCGGAAGAGTTACTGAAGGAGTGGGACTGGAAGGAACATTTCTCGCCGCAGCCTGACACGCTGGAATACCTCTACCGGGTCGCTGACAAATTTGATCTGCGCCGCGACATGCAATTCAGCGCGCGGGTCACGTCTGCGCACTGGAATGACGCGGCAACGCAGTGGACCGTTACCCTTGAGAGCGGGCAACAGGCCAGCGCGCGTTTTTTGTTTTCGGCGATTGGCATTTTGTCCGCGCCCACGCTGCCGCGCATACCGGGTGTGGATAGCTTTCGCGGCCCCGCCTTTCACACCGGGCGCTGGCCGCACACACCCGTGGATTTCACGGGCAAACGCGTCGGCATCATCGGCACCGGCGCCACCGCGATCCAGGCGATCCCTGAAATAGCCAAACAGGCGGCGCAGCTTACGGTGTTTCAGCGCCGGCCGAATTGGGCGGCACCGCTGCACAACAGCCGCATCAGCAAGGCGGAGATGGATACGATCAAGGGCCGCTACGCGGAGATTTACGCGCGCTGCGCACAGACCCCGGGCTGGTTCATCCACGAGCCTGATCCCCGCAAGACCTTCGATGTGCCGGCGGAGGATCGCGAGGCGTTCTGGGAAAAACGCTATGCTGAACCCGGGTTCGGCATCTGGATGGGCAATTTCAGCGACATCATGGTCGACGAGAAGGCCAACGCTGCCATCAGCGGCTTTATCGCCCGCAAGATACGCCAGCGTGTGAAAGACCCGAAGATCGCGGAGAAGCTGATCCCCAAAGACCACGGCTTTGGCACGCGCCGCGTGCCGCTGGAAAGCGGTTATTTCGAAGTCTACAACCGCGACAATGTTCTGCTGGTGGATGTGAACGAAACGCCGATTGAGCAGATCACGCCGGACGGCATCCAATGCGGCGGCAAGGAACATCCATTCGATATGTTGATCTATGCCACCGGCTATGATGGCGTGACGGGTGCCTTCGACCGCATCGATTTTCGAGGGCCGGGCGGCATTCGGCTGAAGGACGTATGGGCCGACGGGCCGCGCACCTATCTGGGGCAACTGGCCGAGGGGTTTCCCAATCTGCTGATGGTGTTGGGGCCGCACACGGCGCGCGGCAATATTCCGCGCGCAGTCGAACACAGCGTGGAGTGGCAAACCGGTCTGCTGCGCTACATGCGCGAGCACAACTACACGCGCGTGGAAACCCACCCTGAGCGGGTGGCCGAATGGACGCAGATCGTCATCGCCGCAGCAGAACGGTTGCTCTCATGGAAAGTTGATTCGTGGCAGAACGGCGTGAACCGAAACATCGACGGGCACACTGTACGCCGCGTCCTCGGTTACAACGGCAATGGCAAACAATACCGCCTCAAGACCAAGGAAGTGGCCGATGGCGGTTATCAGGAATTTGTGTTCCGGTAACGACATCACCAGCACCCGCTATGCCATCTAATGCTACGCCTGTGCCCCCGCATGGCGCGCCACAAATCGCAAGGCGATCTGCGCGCACTCATCAGGGTCAGTAGCGCCCACGTGATACCCGTCCACCGGCAGCGCGACAATTTCCGCCTGCGGCAGTTTTTCACGATAAAGATCGACATCTGATCGGCTGTAAGCGCGGCGCGGTGATTCAGTGGTAAGTACCAGCACCGGGCATTTCACCTCATGCAGCGTTCTACCAACATCGATGTTGCTCACCCAGCGCATGTAGGCGCGCGCGGTTTCAATGCGGGTTGAACCCATCAGATTCACCCACCACTCAAATCCCGCTGCCGGCATACGCGAGCCCAAGCGTGGCGGCATGGTATCGCGCGCCCAGCTTTTGACGCCGTGCGCCTCCATGTGCTGCAACCAGTCACCCGGCTGCGGGGGCGCCAGCGGCACCGATGCCAGCGTCAGGGTTTGCACACACTCCGGTTTCAGGCGCGCAAGTTCTATGGCGACCAGCCCGCCGCTTTTTGCGCCCATCACGTGCGCGCATCCGCCGCCAAGTTCGGTAATGATCTTGGCCGCGTGCGCCACAAAATTCTGCGTACTGAACGCATTGACATCCGGGACCGCGCTGGATTGCCCGAAGCCCTGCTGGTCAAATCGAATCACGCGATAGCGGCGGGCAAGGTGCGGCACCCAGGCGCGCCACGCTGGCGTGCTTTCGGTAAAGCCGTGTATAAGCAGCACGGTTTCCGGCGTAGCCCAAGGATCGGTGTAGTCGTCAATTTCGTAGAACAGATCAGCGTTTGCGACATTAATATAAGGCACTGTTTTTATTCACTATTTTTAAGGCGTTATTGGGGACGATTGTTACTGTCCTTGATGATTTTCGCCCACTTGGCGATATCCGCGCGGATCACAGCATCGAATTCCGCTGGCGTATTGCCTACGGCGGTTGCGCCTTCGCCCACTAATGCCGGCGCCATTTCCGGCGAGCGGACGATTTTAACCAGCGTCTGATTGAGGCGTTCGATGATGGCGCGCGGCGTGCCTGTAGGCGCCAGTATGCCGTTCCAGCCACGTGCTTCGTAACCGGGCAGCACGTCGGCGATCGGCGGCACATCCGGCAACGACGGATTGCGCTGCTTCGCGCCGACGCCGAGTGCACGAACGCGGCCGGCCTTCACCTGCTGCACCGCCGTGCTGACTGAACCGACCAGATAAAACTCGATCTCACCCGACAGTAGCGCCGTCAGCGCCTGCGGCCCGCCTTTGTACACCACCTGCGTGAACTTGAAGCCCGCCATCGTGCCCAGCAAAGAAGCACCGAGCGAGCCCATGCTGCCGATGCCGGTCGAAGCATGATTCATCAGGCCCGGTTTGGATTTGGCAAGTGCGATGAATTCCGCCAAATTGCGCGCAGCCAATTGCGTGCCAACAATCAACACTGGCGAAACCGCGCTCACCAGTGTGATGGGAGCGAACGCCGTCGCCGTGTCATAGGGAATATCCGGAAACAGACTCGGATTCGTGACATGCGACGGAAACACCATCAGCAGCGTGTAGCCATCCGGCGCGGCCTTGGCGACGATTTGCGAACCCACAATGCCGCTGGCGCCCGGCCGATTGTCGATCACCACCTGCTGCCCCACCGCGTCGCCCAGCTTGGGCGCAATATAGCGCGCGAGTATGTCGGTGATGCCACCCGCGCCGCTGGGGATAATCAAGCGGATGGGGCGTGACGGGAAACTGTCAGCGGCGTTTGCTGCGCCCGAGGTAACAACCAGCGCAACATACGCAATAATGAGGGCAATGTTTTTCATGTTGTCACTATAGCGTGAACTGCAGGCATTGACATAAGATGCGTAATTCTCCTCTATCATTTGCGGAAAATCACGCCATGAAACTCACCCTCTGCTACGCCCCGCAAACCTGCGCTACCGTGCCGTTCATCACTCTGACCGAAGCAGGTGCGGATTTCGATGTGCAAAATCTCAACTCACGTTCCGGGCAGTTAAAGTCACCGGAGTTTTTGCGGCTCAACCCCAAGCACAAGGTGCCGGTGCTGATTATCGATGGCGACGCGCTCACCGAAAACCTCGCGATACAGGTGTGGATTGCGCGCCACTATCCTGCCGCCAGACTGCTGCCCACTGACCCGATGCTGGAAATCAAGGCGATTTCGCTGATGTCGTTTTTTGGTTCCGGCATCCATCCGCATCTCACGCCCAATGCACGGCCTGAAAATTATTGCGATCTGCCCGGCTCGGCAGAAAATGTAAAAAAAGTGGGGAACAAATTGCTGTTCGAGGATTTTGCGGTAGTCGAAAATATGCTTGCGGGACGCGCGTGGTTTTTTGATCACTTCACCGCGCCCGACGCGTATTTCTTCTGGTGCTTCCGGCGCGCCATTTCGTTCAAACTGGATCTGTCTCAGTTTAAAAACTGCCATGCACATTTTGAGCGCATGCAGCAGCGCTCCAGTGCGCAAAAGCTGGCGGCGCATGAGAAGCACGTGATGGAAGAATTTTCCAGGGCGGCTTGATACCCCGCGTAAATCGCGTTGCTACTGCACGCGGATGTTCGCGTTGCGTATCACGCGTGTCCACTTGTCACGTTCTTCGGTGACATGCTTGCGGAATTCTTCCGGCGTGCTGGTTGCGGCGTCTGAGCCATCGGCAAGCAGGCGCTTCACCACATCGGGATGATGCATTGAGGCGGCGACACCGCGCGATAGTCTGTCGATAACCTGCGGCGGCGTGCCCAGCGGCGCCATCAGACCATACCAGTTGACCACCACCACGCCGGGCACGCCCGCTTCGGCCAGAGTCGGCAAATCTGGCACAACGTTTGAGCGCTTGGCCAGCGTGACGGCCAGCGCGCGCAGCTTGCCGGCTCGAATCAAGGGCTGCGACGACGCGATGGCGGGGAACGACATGTCTATATTGCCCGACAGCATGTCTGCATACGCCGGGCCGATACCTTTATACGGCACATGCGTCATGCGCGTGCCTGTCATCGCGCTGAACAATTCACCGGTAAGATGTATCGGGCTGCCAATGCCGGACGACGCATAGTTCAACTTGCCAGGGTTCGCCTTCAGATGCTGCACCAGCTCGGCAACATTGCGGGCAGGCACACTGGGAATCACCGCCACCACATAGCCTTGCGCGCTGATTTGCGACACCGGCGCGAAATCACGCAGCACATCGAAGCGAGCTTTGTAGAGTACCGGGAATATCACCGCCGTGGCACTGATGATCAGCAGATTGTGGCCATCGGGCGCCGACGTAGCCGCGATTTCCATGGCGATGTTGCCGCCAGCACCGGGACGATTATCGATAACCACGGTTTGGCCCAGGTTTTCGCCGAGCTTTTGCGCCATCGCACGCGAAATCGTGTCCATCCCGCCGCCGGGCGCAATGCTGACCACGGCGCGCAACGGGCGACTCGGAAATTTTTGCGTTTGCGCGAATGCCGGTGCAACGGCCATGAGCGCCATCGCCGCGGTTGAAATACGCCCATACAGGGTCATCCACACACTCCTCGTCTCAAATCGTTCGCAACACCCGGTGAAAAAATAAATGCAGCAGTAAGCCGCGCCCAGTCAGGAAACCCATCACCGCGATCCACAGCCCAACATTGCCGAACACAGGCAACAACGTGTACAACAACATCAAAAATATCATGAACGATGCAATCATGGTGTTGCGCATAATGCGTGTGCGAGTTGCGGCAAGGTAAACGCCGTCGTAGGCATAAGCCCACACCGAGGCCAGTGGCATCAGCGTGGGCCACCACAAATAGCTCGCCGCTGCCAGGCGCACCTCCGGAATGCTGGTCATCAGCGCAATGATGGCGTGCCCCGCCACTGCGTAAATCGCGATGTTGATCACGCCCACAATGCCCGACCATAAGAACACGATGCGCCGGTCGTGCAAAAAGGCCGTGCGGTCGCGCCGCCCAACGGATTCGCCCAATATGGTTTCCGCCGCGTGCGCCACCCCATCCAAAGCGAACGAGGTAAAGATCAGAAAGTGATGCAGCACCTGATTCGCCGCCAGTTGCACGTCGCCCAGCTCGGCACTCTTGGCCATGAAAAACCCCAGCACTGACACCACGCAAATGGTGCGCAACACAATATCGCTGTTGATCGCCACCATGCGTTTTAACTGTACTGGGTCCAGCAGCCTGGACACTTTGCCACTGCCGTTCTCACGCGGCAATTCACGCAGGGTGCGCCACACGCCGTAGAGTCCCAGCAGCAACCCCGCAACCTCCGCGATCAGCGACGCCGCAGCCACGCCCGGCACGCCCCACTTGAACGCAAACACAAACAGCACCGCCAGCACAATGTTCAAACAGTTGACGAACACCTGTATCACCAGCGGCGTCTTTACATTGCGCAGGCCGTAAAACCAGCCAAATATGGCGTAAGTGCCGAGCACCGCAGGCATCGACCACACGCGAATCAAAAAATACTCGCGCGCGTAGCGTTCAACTTCGGCGCTGGCATTGATCACCCAGAACGCGAATGACACTATCGGCAACTGCAACACAACGATACCGCCACCAATGACGCCCGCCAGCAACAGCGCCCGTGCAATCATCGCGCGCACTTCTGCGTGCTCGCCCGCGCCACGCGCCTGCGCCGTAGGGCCGGTGGTGCCCATGCGCAGGCAGTTGAATAAATGATAAATGTAGTTGAACAACATCGCGCCGATGGCTACCGCACCAATGTAATACGGCTCCGGCAAATGGCCGACGACGGCGGTATCCACCGCGCCCAGCAGCGGTACGGTGACGTTGGCCAGAATGATCGGCCACGCCATCGTCCATACCTGGCGGTGCGTGCTAAGTTGCGTACTCGGTTGCGTACTCGCTTGCGTATTGAGGTCGCTCAAAATTTAATCCATAAAAACAATAAGTTACAGATCATCAAACAATGTAGCGCTGCGCGGCCGCACGTCCTTGGCTGCCCTTGCCGTCTCAGCACCCGGCACGCTAAGAGCGCCCACGCGCACCCCCAGCAAACGTATGCGCCGGTCCAGCGGCACACGCTTCAGGCACTCGCCTGCCGCGCGGCGTATCGTAGCCGCATCGCCGGTGGGCGCATCAATCGTGCGATCACGCGTGACGGTTTTGAAATTGTCATAGCGCAGCTTGAGGCCGATGGTTTTGCCAACGACCCCTTTGCGCTTCAGATCGTCCGCCACGCGCATGCATAAGTCGGTGAAGATTTGCGACAACCGGTCGCGGTCACGCACCGGATGCAGATCGTCTTCAAAGGTGGTTTCGCGACTGATGGATTTAGGTTCGCTGTAGGTAACCACCACGCGCTCGTCCCGCCCGTGCGCAGCGTTGTGCATCCACGCGCCATAGTTCTTGCCAAAATTCTCGATCAGCAAAGCGGGATCAGCGTTCGCCAGTTCACCCACGGTGTGTATGCCCAATGCCTCCAGACGCGCGCTGGCTTTGGGCCCGATGCCGTTGATCTTGCGCGCAGACAGCGGCCAGATGCGTGCGGGTATGTCGTCCATACACAGCACCGTGATGCCGCCGGGTTTTTGCAGATCAGAGGCGATTTTCGATAGCAGCTTATTGGGGGTCACACCGATGGAGCATGACAGACCGGTGGCGTCGCGTACCGCCACTTGCAGTTGCAGCGCGATCTCCTGCGCGCGCAGCCATGCGGCATCGCCCACAAGATTGGTGAGGTCGATATAGATTTCGTCTATGCCGCGATCTTCCACCAGCGGCGCAATGGCACGCACGGTTTCCTTGAACAAACGCGAGTAGCGGCGGTACTGATCAAAATCCGCAGGCAGCAACCACGCGTCTGGCGCGAGCTTGGCAGCTTTCATCAGGCCCATGCCCGAATGCACACCGAGCGCGCGCGCTTCGTAAGTTGCGGTGGTGATAACGCCACGTCCGGTGTAATCGCGCAGCCTGGGAAAATCCGCGCCCTCGGGGGCCTGAGTGCGCCGCCTGCCGCCGACCACGGCGGGTTGCCCACGCAGTTGCGGGTAACGCAGCAGTTCTACGGAGGCGTAAAACGCATCCATGTCGAGATGGGCGATATAGCGGTTGGGCATAGCTGGAAAATAGCATCTTCCGCAGACGTTGGTACGTCCGGCGGAAAGGCGCTGCGCTTTTTCGCCCTACATGCTTATTCCATGCGTATTCCCGCATCGCGAATGATCTTGCCCTTGACGCGAATATCTTCACGCATGATCGCCGCGAATTCCGCCGGTGTATTGCCCAGGGCTTCGATGCCCGCTTTCAGCAAGCGGTCTTTGGCATCTGGCGATTGCAGATAACGTGCGATCTCGCGATGCAGCAGATTCAAAACCTCTGGCGGTGTACCGGCGCGCGCAAGGATGCCAATGGTCGCTGCTGATTCATAGCCGGGCAATCCCGCGGACGCCACCGTGGGTAAGCCCGGTGCTACCGGCGACGGCTGCGCGGACGTTACGCCCAATGCGACCAGTCTGCCTGCCGCAACGTGCGAACGCGACGAATTTGCCGTGGCGAAAATCATTTCGACTCTGCCGCCAACGACATCAGTCAGAGCCAGCGACGCCCCGCGATAATAGACAGCGGCAATGTTGGTGCCTGTCATGGCCTTGAACATTTCGCCAGCCAGGTGATTGGAATTGCCAATGCCCGACACCGCGTAATTCAGCGCACCGGGCTTTTGTTTGGCCAGCGCAATCAGTTCTGGTACCGACCTCACACGCAATGATGGATGCACCACCAGCACATTGGGCGAACTGATCGCCAACGACACGGGTGTGAAATCCCGCACGGGGTCGAACGACACATGATCGCGCATGAACGGCGACAGCCACACCACAAAGCCCACCATCATCAGTGTGTAGCCATCAGGCTGCGCCTTGACGAGAATTTCTCCAGGCGTGACGCCACCGGGCCGATTGTCGATGACGATTTGCTGGCCCAGGCGTTGCGTGAGTTCCGCCGCGATCAACCGCCCGGCAAAATCACCTGCACCGCCCGCGCCGGACGCGATCAGACGTATGGGCTTGAGGGGAAACTTCGTGTTGGCGTCAGACGCGGGTGCGGCATTCACGGCGAACGAACACACCGCGCAGAGCAATCCATAAAAAGTCTTTAAAAACAGATAATTATAACTACGCAAGCGCCGCAATCAACGCAGCCCGCCCAAGATCGCCAGCGCGCGTCCCATCGAAAGATCGTATGTCTGTTGATGAAATGCAGCACCGCCACCCTTCATCATGTAGCCGTGCAGCACGCCCGGTATCAAATGCACGTCAACGTTCTTATGCTTGGCGGGCACGGCGCGATAGGTAGCCTGCACGTCCGAGGGTGCTGCGTGATCCTGATCACCCCAGATGATCGAGATGGGTTGCGTGGTGCCTTCGAGTTCATGCACGAAATCGCCCAACTGCGTGCCATGGCATGACACGCCGCCGCAGTAACCCAGGCGCTTCGGGCCGATCAGCGCATAGGGCCCGCCGAAACAAAAACCCATTGCAATCGCCTTGCCGTTGAACTGCGGCATTTTTTTAAGTTCATTGAGCGTATCAGTCATATCCTTTTCGCCGGTCTTGATCACCGGCAGGCGCGGCTTCCCCCGCGGCGTCAATCGGTCATCGCCGCGCGCAAGCGGCCCCGGAACCGTACGCCAGAAAAGATCCGGCGCAGCTGCGATGTACCCCTTCTGCGCAAACTCATCGGCGATGTCGCGAAGGTCGGCATCCACGCCGTGTATCGCCGACGCCAGCACCACCGCTGGCACCTTGCCCGCGCCATCGGGCGTCACCACATAACAATCAAAGTCTTTACCTTCGACAGAGCGTATCTTGATGTCTTTCTTTTGCACGAGGCCTCCCAAGTGTGTAGCGCGGATAAAATCTTATTTTACGCCATCCCCGTTGGCGGGCTTGCCACATACATGCGGCAAACTTGCCGCCCGCATAAAATCCATCGCTATCAAAGACAAAGGTTAGGGAGAAGCTGCAATGTCTCAGCCCCTGGACGGCATCAAAGTACTGGAACTCGGCAACTTTATCGCCGGCCCGTTTTGCGGCATGCTGCTCGGTGACATGGGTGCCGACGTCATCAAGATCGAGCGCCCCACGCGTGGCGATCAGACGCGCGCCATGCCGCCAATGATCAATGGCGAAAGTGCGAGTTTCGCGGCGCTCAATCGCAACAAGCGCAGTCTTGTGCTCGATCTCAAGCAGCAGGCTGCGCGCGACGTGGTGCTGGCGTTGGCGAAGAAAAGCGATGTCTTCCTGGAGAACAATCGGCCCGGCGCACTTGAGGGGATCGGCCTTGGGCCGGAACATTTGCGCGCGGTCAATCCGGAGATCGTATACGTATCCGCGTCTGGTTTTGGCCAGACCGGCCCCTACCGGCGACGCGCAGGCGTTAACCTGATCGTTGAAGCCTTCTCGGGCGCGTTGTCGATCACCGGTTCACCCGATGACATGCCAATGCGCCCCGGCCTGCAAACTGCGGATATTTTTGGCGCTATGTTTGCAACCTACGCAGCACTTACCGGACTCATCAGTGTGATGAAAGGCAAGGGCGGGCGCATCGCCGACGTATCGCTGGTCGAAGCATCCATCTCTGCTGCAGCTTGGGAAACAGCCTACTATCTTGCGACGGGAGACGTGCCCGTGCGCCTTGGCCATCAACATCGATTGAACGCGCCGTATCAATTGTTTGAAACCAGCGACAGCAAATACATCGCCATCGGCACACCCAACGACGAGTTGTTCAAGCGTTTCATGACGGTACTGGGCCTTGACCGCCACCTTGATGACCCGCGCTTTGTGAGTTACGTGCTGCGCAAACAAAACGAGCGCGGGCTGCTGGAAGTAGTTACGCCCGTGGTGCAATCGCGCAGCGCCGGTGAACTCGAAGCGCTGCTGATTGAGGCTGGCGTACCCTGTTCGCTGGTCAACGATTACAAGGAATTGTTTGATGACCCGCACATCAAGGCACGCAACGTGATCCAGGAAATCGCGCACCCAGTCATGGGCAAAATGCAGGCCGTGCGTAACCCGGTATTGTTTGATGCGAACAGCCCGACCATACGACTGCCAGCGCCGTTGCTGGGCCAGCACTCGGCGGAAATACTGCGCGAGCTGGGGCACAGTGATGTGGCGATTACCGAGTTTGCGAAAGCCGGTGTGGTGATGCTGGCGAAGTGAGCGCACTAACCATGAACCCCATGGCGCCACTGTCATTCGCGCGTTCATCTATATTAATCCGTGGCACAACGGATTTTGAATTTTAAGGAGTATCCCCATGCGTCTATGGCGTAGTCTGTTATTTGTACCCGCGAATCAACAACGTATGCACGACAAGGTGGCATCGCTGCCCGCCGATGGCTTCATCTTCGATCTTGAGGACACAGTGCCTGCCGCTGAAAAAGCGAACGCGCGGGCGATGACCACGGAAAGCATCGCCAGACTGCCCGCCGATCGTAGCTGGATACGTGTCAATGCCCTCGATAGCGGCTTTCTGCATGAGGATTTGGAACACTTTGTCGGCGTGCCGAAAATGCGCGGCTTCGTCGTGCCCAAACAGGATAGCGTGGGAGATATTGCTGCCGTGGATCGCATGCTCACCAGCCTTGAAGTGCGCCGCGGCCTTGCGCCCGGCAGCACGCCGGTGATTGCGATGATCGAAAGCGCCGCAGGTGTGATGAGCGCACGCGAAATATTCTCCAGTTGCACGCGCATCGAATCCGGCATGTACGCAGGTGGCGAAGATGGCGACATGAACGTATCGCTCGGTGCCGTGTGGAGCAGTGAAGGCCCGGAAATGATGTTTGTACGCCAGATGACCTTTGTCGCAGCGCGCGCAGCCAACATCAAGTTTCCACTGGAAGCCGTGTTTTCAAATATCAGGGACACCGAAGGCTTCCGCCGCGACACCCTGCTGTCACGGCGGCTGGGATACCGTGGCCGCGCAGTGATACACCCTACGCAAATCGAGATTGCCAACGAGGTCTATACGCCGACCGCTGCAGAAGTTGATTACGCCACACGCGTCATTGCCGCTTATCAGGAAGCGCTCACGCGCGGCGTCGGCAGCACCACGGTGGATGGCAAACTGGTGGATATTGCGATGGTGAAGACGGCGCAGAATCTGCTTGATCTTGTGGCTGCAATCAAGCGTAACTACTGACGGGCGCTATGATTAAAAGCATGTAACTATTTGTTTTTATTGATATTTATAGCGGCGCGTTTTTGCGCATCGCGCGCCGCACAAGCCTCAGCCATCGCCAGCACCACGATTGCCCACTCATCCACCGGCACGTCGATCATCTTGCCATCCAGTGGCACCGCTGCCGTACCGGCTGCCACACCCACTGCAAAAGCTTCGCGCACGCGCCGGTTCCACTCCACCAGTTCTGGCGTCGGCGTGAACGCAGCGTTCACCGGCGCGACCCAATTTGCGTACGGGCAGATCACGCCTTTCATGCCGAGGTTTTTGGCCTTGGTGGCGAGTTCGTGCAATGCCGCTGCGGGCAACTCTCGCGGCAGCGCGCTCAACGGATACGCCATGCCTACGGCGGCAACCCTGGCGGCAGTGGCTTCGACCGCCAGACGGCCACGAGCGTAATCGAACGGGTCCAGCTCAGGCAGCGGCGTGATGTCAAGATCAGCGGCCAGCGCCTGTTCATTCAGCGCCACCTGCGTCACTCGCGGACTGGCTTTGATGATGGAACGGATATCCCATACGCCGCGCGCAGATTCCAGCATGATGATGAATTGCAACGAACCAGCCACGATGCCGCGCTGTTTTTCGAGCGCCGCGACCCTGGCGTCGGCTTGTGAAACTTCGGCAGCAGACTCGGCTCGCGGCAGCATAATGCCGCTCAGTCCCGGCCACACGGCGGCTTCAAGATCTGCCTGCAATGACGCCTTGTTGACGCGCACAAACACTTCGGCACCACCTTTGGCTACCTGTGTGATGGCGGCTTTAACTGCGCTACGGTTAGCCGCATCACAATCCAACACCAGCGTAATTGCGTCAGCGTTGTGCTCCCATGCGGCTACTACTGCGCGCGCATCGTTAAACGACACCAGCAGATTGGAACGCCGCACCAAGATGCTTAGTTGGCTCATTTCGGAAACCCGTAAAGTGCTTGCGGATTGGTGACGAGAATACGATGGCGCGTAGCGTCATCCGGCGCCCACGCGCTGAGCAAGTCGAACAAAACTGCGTCATCAGGATGCACCTTCGGGCCGGGATGCGGCCAATCGCTGCCCCACACACAACGCTCCGGTGCAGCCTTGACCAGCGCTTGCGCCACTGCCGTTGCATCGGAATACGTGGGTGGCCCCACGTGCGTGTTCGAGTAGGCGCCGGACACTTTCATCCACGCGCGGCGCTTGTCCAGCAACTCCAGAATAATCGCGTGCGACGGGTGTTTGACGCCCTGCTCAACCGGCGGCTTGCCCATGTGATCAAACACGATCGGCGTTGGCAGGCGACGCAGCATGTCCGCGTGCTCTACAATTTTATCGTGCGGCATATTCAGTTGCACGTGCCAACCGTAGTCGGCGATGCGTTTGGCCAGTGGCTCGATCATGTCGATGGACACTACCGCCGTCTTAGGGTCGCCCACCGTAAAGCGGATGCCGCGTATGCCGCCATCGTTGAGCTTTTTAAGTTCCGCGTCCGTCACCGTCGGGCGCAGCACACCCACGCCGCGCGCGTTGTCGATGCCGAGTTCCCTGATGGCATCAACGGTCACGGTGTTGTCGGTAACGAAACAACGCGGGGTAACGATCACCACGCGTTCAACGCCAATGCGCTTTTGCATCAGCCGGTAATCGGCCACCGTGCCGTCCGCCAGTACCCGCGACTGCGCGGGGTAGCGGGCGTCATAGATGTGAATGTGGCAGTCAGCGGCTTTCGTGGGCGCTACGAGTGTGGGCGGCGCTGTGCCGGTGGAATTCGGTACTGCCTGCGTGACACCCTGCATGGTGGTTCTCCTTCAAAAATTATTCGACGACTATTCAACACGCAGGCCCGCCGATTTGACGAGCTTTTCGTATTTCACCAAATCCTGTTTGATAAACGCAGCGAGTTCAGCAGGCGTGCCACCTATTACATCCACACCCTGCGAGGCCATGCGTTCAATGATTTCCGGCAGACGTAGCGCGCGCGTGACTTCCGCATGCAATTTTTCGATGACTGCCGCAGGCGTGCCTGCAGGCGCCATCAAACCGTGCCATGCGGCATTTTCGAATCCGGGTATTGCCGATTCCGCCATCGTAGGGATGTCCGGCGTAGCCCGCGATCGTTTAAGGCTGGTAACCGCCAACGCGCGCAAGCGGCCGGCACGCACATACGGCACCGTACTCGGCGTGGTGCCGAAATACATCGACACCTGACCCGCCAGCAGATCGGTTACCGCCGCGCCGCCGCCCTTATACGGAATATGCACAATATCCACGCCCGCCATAACGCGAAACAACTCGCCCGATAAGTGATTGGAACTGCCTACGCCTGCGGAAGCGAATGTCAGTTCACCGCGCCGCGTTTTGGCTAGCGCGATCAACTCCTTCGCCGTGCGCACCGGCAACGATGGATGCACTGCCAGAATATTCGGTGCCGTGGTCATCTGGCTGATCGGCGCGAAATCTCTCACAACATCGTACGGCAGCTTTTTGAAAAACACCGCGTTGACCGTATTCGGCACACCACCCACCAACAGCGTGTAGCCATCGGCTGCGGCGCGCGCCACCAGTTCGGAGCCGATATTAGTACCGCCACCCGGACGGTTTTCAACAATCACTTGCTGGCCGATGGTTTCAGACAGTTTGCCCGCCACCACGCGCGCAACAAAATCCACGCCGCCGCCGGGCACGTAAGGTGCGATGAAGCGGATGGGGCGGGTGGGATAGGCTTGTGCGTGCACATCACTCAAGCTCGCCAGCATCAACACCAGAGCCGCACCAGAGATGATTGGTGAGTATTTGTTTTTATTCATTGGCTACTTAGGCACAGCCATAGCTGCCTGCACGCGCGCCACTGCCGCGGCCTTTTCACGATCACGCGCCGCGCACAATTCAGCCCAATCCAGCGTCTCGCGCGCACGTTCGACTTCGTAGCGGTCAATCACACGGCCTTCCACTTCCAGCCACGGTTCCTTGCCGGTCTGCAATCGTTCAAATTGTTCAAGCACCCACTGGGCATCGCGCACATCGGTCTCGGACGGCGTATAGCCTTTGTTGTGCGATTCCACCACCGCCGGATTCAACCCGCCGCCGCCCAACCGCAGCCCGCAGGCGCAAGCAGCCTCGGCCAGCCTCAACGCGCGGTTGCCGTCGCTCACGCTACCCGAGGTGTTGGCAACAAAGGGAGCCGCGCGCACGCCCAGTCCCAGCGCACGCGCGGCGAGCTCAGCCTCGCCCCGCAGATACACAAATTGATCGTATGGCACGAACATTTCCACGCCCAGATCGCGTGACATGTCGTAGCCGCCGTTGGTCGCGCCGAATTCTTTGATGCGCGGGCTGGCCGCCGCGATGTCATAGACGTTGGTTACCGCCAACGCGGTTTCAATGCCGGCGTCAATTTCGATGCTGCCAGGCTCGATGCCGCGTTCGTTTTCCATGCGCGTGATGATCGCGTCGAGTTGGCGCACTTCGTCAGCGGTTCCCGTCTTCGGGTATTTGATGCGCCGCAACCCCGGCCACACGGCGGCTTCGGTATCGGCCTGCATGTGCTCATGATTGATGCGCACAAAAGCCTCGGTGCCACCCTTGTTGACATTGGGAATGGCATCCTTCACCAGCGTGCGCGCATAGGCCTTGCGGTTTTGCGGCACGGAGTCTTCGAGATCAAGCAACACGAAATCACAGCCCCGCCGCCATGCGTTATCGATGAAACGCGGGGTGACGATCGGCATGGTGAGTCCGGAACGACGAACTTTTCGATTGGCCATAATGGATGCCTATGCGTAGATGGAATTCAGGGGCGCAACCTGATTGGCGCGCAGACACAACGCGCCCTTGAAGCCGGCCGCGCGTCCGCGCTTTGCCGCCTGCAACGTATTTTCGGGTGTGGACAGCAGGCCGCGATCCGGCGCGCGCCACCATGCGCCGAGCGGCGTCACCCCCGCAGCACGCGCAACGATGATCAACCGCTCCATCAGGTAAGGCATCAGATGCAAATCGCCCGAAGGCTCTGGGCGCAAATCCATCACGAGGTCCGCACGGCCCAGTGTTACTGCGCATACGCGCTTGCTGGCCGTGATGACATCGTAGGCATCCTGATTGCCACGCGCGGTTTCGAGAGCCGCTACGATGTCGATGGCGCCTTCACCAAGGCCACGCTCTTTTTCCAATAAAAACAATAAGTTACAAACCGACTGCATTTGCTGCGCCGTCTCCGCACGTGACAGCACGATGCCACTCAAACCCGGCCACACCGCGGCACGCAAATCGGCATCGCACGTGGTCGGCGTCGTTTGCACAAATACGCGCGGCCCGTCGGCTTGCACCGTTGCGATGGCGGCGCGTACGTTTTGGCGGGCAGCAGGTTGATCCGTTTCGGCTACAAACTCAATCAGATCAAGCACCACCACATCCGCACCCGACTGCGCGGCAGTTGCAACGGCTTCAGGCTTGGACATTGCTGCCAGTAGCCACGAGCGGCTCAAATGGTTGTTCACGCTACTCTCCTCTGTCGACGCTAACCCAGCGCATTCGTCA
This sequence comes from Betaproteobacteria bacterium, assembly GCA_947486575.1. Lineage (GTDB taxonomy): Bacteria > Pseudomonadota > Gammaproteobacteria > Burkholderiales > SG8-41 > UBA5216. Next base: position 16,377 of record CANKUB010000049.1, read on the forward strand.
CCCAGTTAGCCACACCTGCCAGTGCGCCGTCGGCATCCGGCGCACCCAGCAGTTGCAACCCAAACGGCAGGCCATTCGACTGCAACAGCGGCAGACTGAATGCCGGAACACCCAACCACGATCCGTATACCAGAAACGTGCGGCTCCCGGTGTAGTCCAGTCCCTTGATCGCTGGCCCGGACGATGCCAGCGTGATATAGCCGTCAGCACCGTCCATAGTTTCGCGCCACAGCCTGCGCATGGCGACGCGCGTATCGAGCAGCCGTTCGTAGTCAGCAGGCGTCATTTCGTTCGCACGCTGCACCAGACCGTGCAAACGCTCGCCAATAACCTTGCCATGGCGCGCGATGTAACCTTCAAACGGCCAGCGCAACTCATAGGCAATAATGTCGAGCGCGCCATCCACATCGGCCATCAGCAGATTTTCTAGCGCGGCGATGCGCGGCTCGGTATCGCGGCTGGCTATTTCAACGCCGCTGGCTGCCAGCGCCTCGATGGCTGCTTCAAACTGTGACGCGGTGTCTTTGTCGATTTCACTCCAGCCGCGCGTGTAAAGCCGGATCAATTTGCGCGGTTTTTTTGCCACGGGCATCGCCGACCCCGCACCCTGCAAAAATCGACTGCCCGGGTTACCCATGCCGAGCGAAATCTGTGATGCAACACGCCAAACGTCACCCAGCGTAGCACCGATGATGCCCAGATGATCCGCAGTCGCCGACAGCGGATGCACGCCACCCAAATGAAACTGGCCCAGACTTGGTTTGTAACCCACTGCACCGCAATACGACGCTGGCCGCAGCGTCGAAGCCTGCGTTTGCGTGCCCAAACCTGCGGGCACCATGCCCGCACCAACCGAGGCCGCTGTGCCACTGGACGATCCGCCGGGCGTTCGCGTCACATCAAACGGGTTGGTGGTCGGCCCTGAATAGCCAATGGCAAATTCGGTGGTCACCGTTTTGCCGATGATGATTGCCCCCCCCTTTCGCAACGCCGCCACACAAGCGGCATCTTGCCCGGACTGCCAGCCCTTGAACGCCGGACTGTTCATCTGTGTCGGCATGTCCGCCGTGGATATGATGTCCTTGATCGCGACCGGACATCCGTCCACAGGCGACAACGGCGCGCCTGACTTGTAGCGCATCGTCGCGGCATCAGCCGCCTGGCGCGCACCCTCCTTGTTCACGATGACAAACGCCTGCACTGCTTTGTCGCGCCGCTCGATAACATCGAGACAGCGCTCCAGGAAGTCACGCGGTGTATCACGCCCCGCCTTGAAATCCGCGACGCTGCGGTCAAACGAAATCACATTGGAATTGCGCCATGTCTGCACGAAAATATCCTTCGAAGGTCACTGATTTAACGTTGTTGCCGCTCTATAATTCAGTGATGAATTCTAACCGAAGACTTACAGTGCCATGGATGAACCTCTCATGAAGCTCTCTCGCGTCGCCCTGCTTGGACTGCTAGGCACCGCCTTCTCCACAATGTGCGCGGCACAAAACTATCCGACCAAGGCAATCCGGCTCATCGTGCCATTCCCGCCGGGCGGCAGCACCGATCTGATGGGACGAGTGCTCGGTGCAAAACTGGGCGAGACGTTCAATCAGCAGGTGGTGGTTGAAAACCGCCCCGGCGCCAGCGGCATGATCGGCAACGAACTCGTGGCGCGTGCCGCGCCCGATGGATACATGCTCACCATGGGCACCATCGGTGCGATGTCAGTCAATCAATCGCTGTTCAAATCCGTACCTTACGATTCCACACGCGATTTTTCCCCAGTGACGTTGACCGGCAATGTCGAAAATCTACTGGTGGTTCATCCATCCGTGCCTGTGCAGAGCGTGAAGGACTTGATTGCCGTCGCTGCGAGCAAACCGGGCATGCTGATTTTTGCCTCCAGCGGCACTGGCAATGCGCCGCATCTGGCAGGCGAACTTTTCAATCAATTGGCAAAGGTCAAGATGGTGCACCTGCCGTACAAGGGCGGCGGACCCGCGATGATTGATCTGATGTCGGGCCAGGTATCATTGTCATTCGCCAGCATGCCGTCGTCGCTGCCGTTCGCCAAAAGTGGAAAGCTGCGTGCCATTGCCGTGGGCGGTGCGAAACGTTCACCAGCGGCACCGGAAATTCCTACCGTGGCCGAAAATGGGCTGCCCGGATTCGACGTCACCGACTGGCAAGGCTTGCTCGCACCCGCTAAAACACCGGCTGCGATAATTGACAGACTTAACCGCGAGACCATACGCATTTTGAACGAGCGCGATGTCAAGGAGCGGCTTGCCACGGCAGGGTTGCAGGTGGTCACCAACACACCCGCGCAATTTGCCGATTTCATCCGTGCCGAAATCGAGAAGTGGGGCAAAGTTATCCGCGCCGCCGGTCTCAAGCCTGAGTAAACCGGTAACGCGTTTGCATGCGTGGGCTGGCGGATGTAGGATTCTCTCATCATCCCCCACTCAACTCGCACCGGAGATACTCATGAGCGCCACAATTTTTCACTTCTCATTCGCTGTCAGCGATCTAGATCAAGCGCGTAAATTCTACGGCGAGATTCTGCAATGCCCCGAAGGCCGCAAGCTGAAAGGCCGCGTGGATTACAATTTCTTTGGCCATCACATCGTGGCGCATCTCGCGCCGGACGACGTGGTAGGCGACAAAGGCCGCAAGATCGGCGGCGCATTATTGACGCCACTACGTCATTTCGGTGTGGTGATGACACTGGAAGATTTTCAGAAAACCGCCGCGCGCGCGGAACAACTCGGCGCAACATGGATCAACAAGCCCAGCATCACGCAGCCCGGCACCGTGCGCGAGCAGATGTTGATGACGTTGAGCGACGGCTGCGGCAATGCCATTGAATTCAAGGGGCTTACCGATATCGCCAATGTGTATGCGGTGAAAGAGAACGAAGCGGCAATGGCGTAAACAATGGCTGCGGGCCACTGCCTCGCCATACTGTTGTCGGCAGGCATGCTGTGCAGCGCCCACGCGCAATCCTATCCGGTAAAGCCGGTGCGCCTCATTGTGCCCTACACACCCGGTGGCGCCACCGATATTCTCGCTCGACTGCTGGCAGCAAAATTCAGTGAGTCCATGGGACAGCAGTTCATCGCTGAAAATCGTGCGGGTGCCGCCGGGCTGGTGGGCGCGGAACTGGCGGCACGCGCCGCGCCCGACGGCTATACGCTGTGGGTCGGACAGGCGAGCAATCTCGCCATTAATCAGCATTTGATGAAAAAAATTCCGTACGACCCGATTATGGCGTTCACGCCGATTTCGCTGGTGGCGACCTCGCCTAACTTGTTGGTGGTACATCCCTCGCTGCCGGTACGCACCATCAGCGACCTCATCACACTGGCCAAGGCAAAGCCCGGCGTCATCAACTACACCTCGTCGGGCAGCGGCAGTCCCGGACACCTCGCCGCCGAGTATCTGAAAAAACTTGCCGCCATCAACATGGTGCATATTCCGCAGAAAGGTGCCGCGCCTGCATTGATGGATGTGATCGCCGGGCACGCAGACCTGTATTTCACTTCGCCCCTCGCGGCACAGCCCTTGGTGAAAACCGGACGCGTGCGGCAAATCGCTGTGACCAGCGCAAAACGTTTTCCGCCGCTGCCTGATGTGCCATCTGTCGTGGAAGCGGGATTTCCGGCGTTCGACATGGCCTCGTGGTGGGGCCTGCTCGCTCCGGCCGCGTTACCGCGCGAACTCACATCGCGGCTGCACGCCGAAACGCTCAAGGCCGTCGATACGCGTGACGCCCGTGAGCGTCTGGCGGGTCAGGGCATCCTGGTGGTCACAAACACACCGGAGCAATTTTCCGCGTACATCCGCACTGAAATCGCCAACTGGGGCCGCATCGTCGCGGCGTCTGGTGCGCGCATCGAATAACGCTTGAAACAGACAGCACTTCACAACCGTGGGGCGAATGGCGAGGGACGCCAAATGGCAGTGAATGCGGGTTGGCCAAGCTTAGCGCCGTAAAGAAAATCTATTTAAAAACAAATAGTTATATATTAATTACTGTTCGACTGCATTATTCTTTCCGCAACATGAAGCACACCCGCCGAACCTCCCAATCCATCCCACGAACAGGCGCGCCGTTCCTGCGCCGTGTCGTGAGTCTTCCTGAAAAATTCGATCCGGCCTGCTATCCGTTCAACGTGCGGGCGTTGTCTACCGGCATCGATTTGGCATTTAAGGCCAACGTCACGTTTTTCGTCGGCGAGAACGGCGCTGGCAAATCCACGCTGCTTGAAGCTATCGCAGAATGCTGTGAGTTCAGTGCGGAAGGCGGCAACCGTGATCATTACCGCACGACATTCACCGAGCGTTCCGCTCTGGCGCAGGCTCTGCGGCTATCGTGGTTGCCGAAGACAAGCGAGGGCTTCTTTATGCGCGCCGAAAGCTTCTACAATTTTGCGACCTACCTGGATCAGGTTTCCGATCTACGGGCCTATGGCGGCAAATCGTTGCACGAACAGTCCCACGGTGAATCGTTCCTCTCCCTGTTCGCGAATCGTTTCGAGCAGGGCATCTACCTCCTCGACGAGCCAGAAGCCGCGCTCTCGCCGCAACGGCAGCTATCTTTTCTCAGCATCATTCACGAACTCGAAAAGTCCGGCCACGCTCAATTCATCATCGCGACCCACTCGCCGATTATCCTGAGCTATCCAGGCGCTGTGCTTTTCAGCTTTGATGGCAGTGCTATCGAGGAAATTGTCTACCGAGAGTCGGAACCCTATCGCGTGACACGCGATTTCCTCAATGCACCGGAGCGGTATTTCAAACATCTTTTCGACCCCCTGGACGGAAGGGAAAAGGATGTCTGACCATTACCGTCGAGCAACTCACGTAAGGCTCGATCACCGAACAGCAGTGCGCCGCACGCACGTTACCAATCCCTCGCGTGATAGCATTCCCCGTCCATAAAGACACCATCCAACCCGCCCGTCGGCAGTTCTCTTTGCTCCACGGTGCCACGAAAGGAAACTCATGCTGTTAGGACTAGGCGTCATGATCAACTGGAACAATGTTGTGCCCGAAAATCGCCCGGCGTACGACGCCTGGCACTGCCATGAACACATGGCCGGGCGGCTCACCATTCCCGGATTTTTACGTGGTCGCCGGTATATCGCCGCCGTGCCCGATCAGGTACGCAGCTTCCTCACCATGTATGAGGTGGAAAATCTTGAAGTGCTCACCAGCGACGCCTATTTCGCCAAGGCCAACAGTCCCAGCCCGCTCACCCAGCGCACCTCGCCGGTGGTGCGTGACGCCGTGCGTGGCCTGTCGCGGGTGCGCGCTTCGCTGGGTCCAGCCATGGGTGGCATGGCGCTGACTCTGCGCTTCGATCCGCAACGGGGCAGCGAGGCAGCGCTGGAGAAATTTTTGACGCAGGAAGCGTTGCCGCAAATCGCACAGCGTGTAGACATTGCTGGCGTGCATTTGATGGTGGCCGACAAAGCAGCCAGTGCGGTGGTGCCGGTCGAACGCCACAATCGCCCGACGCAAATCCCCAACTGGATTGTGATGATTGAGGGCTTCACGCTGGCCGCGATACACAACGCGGGCAAAACGGTGCTGCCGGATTCCGTGCTAGTGGCCAACGGCTGCACCGGCATGATCGAACGTGACAGTTACGCCCTGCAGTTCACTTTACTGAGCACGAATCTACACAAATAGGCACCACGCTTAACTTATTGTTTTTATTGAACAAATATTGAGGGATCATGGCTACAAACCTGAAAGTGTTCTCCGGCAATGGCATGTCGGCCTCGTTCCGTGAGCTGATGCCGCAATTCGAGCAAACGCATCAATGCAAGGTCGAGTTCAAATTTGAACCGGCGATGGTATTGCTGCGTGAAATTCAGGCGGGTAACGGCGCTGACGTCGGAATACTCGGTAGCGGGGTCATGGATCAAGTGGTAAAGCTCGGCAAGATCGTGCCCGCCAGCGTAAAAGTTTTGACGCGCAACGGCATCGGTGTCGGCGTGCTCAAAGGCGCGCCCAGGCCCGATCTCAGCAGCGTTGATTCATTCAAGCGAGCGCTATTGAATGCGAAGTCCGTGGCCTATACCACCGAAGGCGCCAGCGGCATGTACTTCGCCAGACTGATTGAAAAGCTGGGTATCGCCGAACAAATTAAAGCCAAAGCAAAAACACGTTCCGGTGGCTTGATCGCGGAGTTCGTGGTGAGCGGCATCGCAGAAATTGCTGTCCAGCAGATTCCCGAAATCATGGCAGTGCCTGGCGCGGATTACGCCGGGCCGCTGCCCGATGAAATCCAGAATATTGCGGTCAACGCGGGCGGCATCTTTTCGGATACGCAGCAGCCGCAATTGGCGCAGGCGCTGCTGGATTTTCTGCAATCACCGGTAGCGGCAAGTGTATTCAAGGCGCGGGGGCTGGAACCCGCGAATGGCTAATCGAACTTTTGGAAAAGTGCGCGTCGCACTAATTCCTGACTGCGTCAGGCGTTAAACGCCCGTCTTCCCATCCAAGCGCACACTCACGTAAGAACCCGGCGCGTCTTCAATGGCCTTTAACTTGCCCTTGCCGGGCACGCGTGCCGCCACTTTGCCGCCGCCGTGTTTGTCTACCCACTGCTGCCAATCTGTCCACCACGAGCCGGGGTGTTGTGTCGCGCCGTCGAGCCATGCTTCGGCATTGTCCGATAGTTTTTCATTGGTCCAATAGCCGTACTTGTTGGCGACGGGTGAATTGACAGTGCCTGCGATGTGGCCCGAGCCGCCGAGTACGAAACGCACGGGGCTGTTGAACACGCGTGATCCGGCATAAACCGTCTTCCACGGCGCGATATGATCTTCAATGGTGGACATGAAATACAGCGGCGTTTTTACTTTTGATAAATCAATCGGTGTGTTGTTGAACGTCAGTCCGCCCGGCTCACACAGCAAATTATTCAGATACATATTGCGCAGGTAAAAGCTGTGCATGGCCGCTGGCATGCGCGTGGAATCAGCGTTCCAGTAAAGCAGGTCGAACGGCATCGGATCGCGGCCCATGAGGTAATTATTCACCACGAACGACCAGATCAGATCATTGGCACGCAGCATGTTGAACGTAGTCGCCATCTCCGAACCTTCAAGGTAGCCGCGCTGTTTCATGCGCTTTTCAAGTGCCGCCACCTGCTTTTCGTCAATGAATACCTGCAGTTCACCTGCCTGCTTGAAATCAATCAGCGTTGCCAGAAAGGTGGTACTGGCGATGCGCTTTTGATTTTTGGCTGTGAGATACCCCAGTGTCGACGCAGCCAGTGTACCGCCGAGGCAAAACGCCACCAGATTCAAATCTGGCGCGCCTGTTGCCTTGAGTGCAGCGTCTATCGCCGCCAGCGTGCCCTGATTCAGGTAATCCTCAAACGTTTTGCCGGCATGTTGCGCATCGGGATTGATCCACGACACGATAAACACGGTGTGACCCTGCGCAACCGCCCAGCGCACAAAGGAATTATCCGCGCGCATGTCGAGCACGTAATATTTGTTGATCCACGGCGGTACTACCAGCACCGGCCGTCGATAGACGGTTTTGGTGGTCGGTGCGAACTGGATCAACTGCATCAAGTCGTTTTGAAACACCACTTTGCCCGGCGTTGCGGCAATATTGACGCCGAGTTTGAAGGCGCGGTCGTCCACCATTTTCACGCGCAGCTTGGCCCCATCGCCTCTCCCAAGATCGTCCAGCAGGTTATTGAATCCTTTGAGTAAATTCTTACCACCCGTACGCGCCGTTTCCTTGAGCACTTCAGGATTGGTGAGCGCAAAATTCGACGGCGACAGCGCATCGATATACTGGCGCGTATAAAAATCGACTTTCATCGCCTCGGTTTCATCCAGGCCGTGCACCCCGTTCAGCGCCTTGTGCAGATGCCGCGCGGCGATCAGATACGACTGTTTGATGGTGTCGAACAAAAAGCGGTTCTGCCAGTCTTCATGCCGGAAGCGCCGGTCACCTTTGGGCACCTCAGCCACGGGATCCAGTTTCAGTCCGCCCAAATCGAACATCGTGTTTTTCCACAACGCCGCGTAATCCTGCCACGCCTTCACATGCGTGTGCGCAAGCTGCAGCGGGTCGCTCGCCATCCTGGCCCAGGCTTCGGAAAACGCGCTACGGATGCCGAGCTCATCCTGAAACGGCTGCGGCGGACGTACGCACGCGCCACGCATTTTGCGTAGTGAACGCGTCATGAGTTCACCACTCTTGCGTGAGATGCCGGCGTAGAGCTGCATCATTTCCACTGGATCAAACGTCTTGCGTTGCTGTTCGGTAGCCACTCTTAAATGCCCTCTATCTTTAAACTACGCATTGAAACTGAAAATGCCCGTTGCCATCCACGGTGCGCCGCAGCACGCCGCGGTGCATCAGATAATTCAGGTGCGCTATGCCTTCGCCCATCGCGAAAAGCAGATGGTGATCGTCGAAATTGCGATCGAATAAAACCGGCAACACATCCACCGCGCGCTGCGGGGTAACGCAGGCAGCCGTCACACGATCAAGACGTACGCGATGATGTTCGTGCAGCGCCGTCACCCGTGTATGCAGCCCACGGAACGGCAATCCGTGCGATGGCAACACCAGCGTGTTTGCCGCTGGGGCAGCCAGCGCTGCATAGCGTGTGAGTGAGAACAGAAAATCACCCACCGGGTCTGCGTCCGGCTCCGCAGGCCACACGCTGACATTGGTGGAAATGCGTGGCAGCAGCATGTCGCCAGCAATGAACAGTCCCAGTGCTTCGCAATAGAGGCTGGCGTGCTCGGGCGAATGGCCGTGGCCGACAACCACGCGCCATTGATTCGCGCCAATGGTGATGACTTCGTTGTCACGCATGCGGCGGTGCGCGCGAGGCACAGTCGGCACGCCCTGTGGATAAAGATGCTCGCGCGCCTCAATCCACTTCATACGTTCGTTATCGAGACCATGGCGCATCATCAAATCGCGCACGAGTTCCGGCTCAATGCCGCCCATGCGGTTGTGTACAAGGTGCGCCTGCAGGTATTCTGCTTTGGTCATCCACGGCATGACGCCATGCTTCTGACACAGCCAATCGCACAAGCCGATATGATCCGGGTGAAAATGCGTGACGATCACACGCGTCACCGGCTTGCCATTGAGATACTGCCCGAATATTTTTTCCCAACAGCCGCGCGCTTCATCAGTGGAAAAGCCGCAATCGATTATCGTCCAGCCGTCGCCATCTTCCAGCAGCCACAAATTGATATGGTTCAGCACAAACGGCAACGGCATGCGCAACCAGAACACGCCAGGCGCAACCGCAGTTACCGTTCCCGGCGCGGGCGGTTCTGCGATGGGATAACGTAATGGGTCAGTCGGACGCGTTACGGCATCCTGTTTTTTCAAGGCTGTTGTCGCAGACATTATGGTGACCGGAATAACGCCAGCGCAATCTTCCTCGCACTGACGTAATATTCTTTATGTTATGTTTTAGTCGATTTTTTGAGAATACTGACTTATATTGCAAAGCACAATAGCCGGTTCGTTAGGATGTGCTTACATCGGTGCGCGCGCTTCAATGCCGCTGAATTCTTGCTCGCGACTAAAATTCATAACCTATTGTTTTAATTGATATTTATATGAATACTCTGTTTCCAGAAAACGGCGAACTGGCCTTGCTTCGTAGCAATCTGGAAACGTTCGCGCGCGAGCAAATCGCCCCGCGCGCCGCAGCAATCGACAAGTCCAATGACTTCCCGCGTGATCTTTGGCCCCAACTTGGCGCGCTCGGCTTGCTGGGCATTACAGTCGAAGCGGAGTTTGGTGGTGCCAACATGGGCTACCTCGCGCATGTCGTCGCAATGGAGGAAATCAGCCGCGCATCAGCCGCGGTGGGCTTGTCGTATGGCGCGCATTCGAATTTGTGCGTGAACCAGATCCGCCGTAACGGCAGCACGGCGCAAAAGCGCCGCTATTTACCCGGGCTGATTTCCGGCGAACACGTCGGTGCGCTCGCCATGAGCGAAGCGGGCGCAGGCTCGGACGTGGTGAGCATGCGTCTGCGCGCCGATTTGAAAGGCGACCGCTACGTGTTGAACGGCACAAAAATGTGGATCACCAACGGGCCAGAGGCTGACACGCTGGTGGTTTATGCCAAAACCGATGCCGCCATCACCGCATTCATCATTGAAAAATCGTACAAAGGATTCAGCGCCTCGCCCAAGCTCGACAAACTCGGCATGCGCGGCTCCAGCACCAGTGAACTGGTATTCACCGATTGCGACGTGCCTGCCGAAAACGTGTTGGGTGTGGTCGGTAAAGGCGTCAATGTGCTGATGAGCGGCCTGGATTACGAGCGTGCCGTCCTCGCAGGCGGGCCACTTGGCATCATGCAGGCGTGCCTGGATGTGGCGCTGCCCTACCTGCACCAACGCCAACAATTCGGCAAGGCCATCGGCGAATTTCAGTTGATGCAGGGCAAACTCGCGGACATGTACACCACGGCGAACGCCACCCGCGCCTATGTGTATGCCGTCGCACGCGCCTGCGACGCTGGCAATATCACGCGCCGCCACGCTGCGGGTGCAATTCTTTATTCCGCCGAACGTGCCACCGAGCTCGCGCTGCAGACCATACAATGTCTGGGCGGCATGGGTTACATGAACGACAGCCCTGCGGCCCGCCTGCTGCGCGATGCCAAGCTGTACGAAATCGGCGCAGGCACATCGGAAATCCGGCGCTGGCTGATCGGGCGCGAACTCTTCGAGGAAACACAATAATGCCTAAACTTCACACACCACTGTGCGATCTGCTGGGCACACGCCTTCCCATCATTCAAGCGCCAATGGCCGGTGGCCCCACCACCCCGGCACTGGTGGCTGCCGCAAGCAAAGCGGGCGCGCTGGGCTCGTTCGGCTTTGCCTACACGCAACCCGAAGCCATGCAGCGCGATGTGGAAGCCGTGCGCGCACTTACTGATGCGCCGATCAATCTCAATTTTTTTGTGAATACGCAACCCGCAGCGGTAGCGCCGGAGGCGCAAAGCGGCGCTATCAATGCCATCGCCGGTTACTACCAGGCGCTGGGCCTGCCCGTGCCCGCACCTGTGCGCGCGCCCTATGCACCTGACCTCAACGCGCAACTTTCAATGGCCGAAGACATTCAGCCCGCCGTAGTAACGTTTCATCTCAGTGATCTGCCCGCCGAAAAACTCAACCGTCTGCGCGCACGCGGCATCAAGGCCGGCGGCAGCGCCACCTGCGTCGCCGAAGCGCTGCATCTGGAAGCGCTGGGCGTGGATTTCATCATCGCGCAGGGCGGCGAGGCAGGCGGGCATCGCGGCACGTTTCAGCGCAATCCGTATGACGCGATGACCGGCACCTTTGCACTAACACGTCTGATCGTGCGCGCAGTAAAAATCCCTGTGGTAGCCGCAGGCGGCATCATGGATGGCGCGGGCATCGCTGCCGTGCTGGCACTCGGCGCGCAAGGCGCACAACTCGGCACTGCGTTTTTACCCTGCACGGAAAGCGGCGCATCAGCCATTCATAAACAGAGCTTGCTCGCTGCACGCGAAGACACTACCACCGTCACCGAAAAATTCACCGGCAAACCGGCACGCGGATTGGTCAATCGTTTTATACGCGAGATGAACGCGAGCAACGCGCCACAGCTTGAGTTCCCCGCGCAGGGCTCGTTGTCCGGGCCACTGCGCACGGCCTCTGGCAAATCGGGCAATCCCGACTTTCTGGCGATGTGGGCAGGACAAGCTGCGCCGCTATCGCGCGAGATGTCCACGGCACAACTGGTGGTGACGCTGGAGCATGAAACGCTGGAGGCGATTGAGCGGCTTGTCGCGCTGTGCCGTTAACTGGAGATTTACATGCCCAACCCCATTGATTTCTACTTTGACTTCTCATCACCCTATGGCTATTTCGCGGCGGAAAAGATGGATGCCATAGGTGCGCAGTATGGCCGCGCTGTCAACTGGCACCCCATCCTGCTCGGCGCGGTATTCAAGGTGAGCGGCCAGCAGCCGCTGCTGAATATTCCGATGAAAGGCGACTACGCCAAGCACGATATGTTGCGTTGCGCACGCTGGTTTGGCTTGCCGTTTAACATCCCTTCGAAGTTTCCCATTGGCAGCATTGCGCCGTGCCGCGCTTTTTACTGGCTGCACGATCAGGACGCCGCGCTGGCCAAAAAATTCGCGCTGGCGGTTTATCGTGCCTACTTTGTTGACGACCAGGATATATCCGCATTGGAAGTCGCCTTAAACGTAGCAGTCAGTATCGGTATAGACAAGGCTGCACTCACAGCAGCGCTTAACGATGCGGCCGTGAAGGAACGCGTTAAGCATGAAGTCGATACCGCTATTGCGCGCAACGTTTTTGGTTCACCTTACATGATTGTTGACGGCGAATCTTTCTGGGGCGCAGACCGGCTGGATCAAATGGAGCGCTGGCTGGAGAAAGGGCCTTGGTGACGATTCCTGGCACTGTCGTTCCCGTGCAGGCTGGAACTCATACGTCGGAACAAATGGCACGTGTGTCTTGGATTCCCGCCTGCGCGGGAATGACGAGATAGAGAGATTGCGGCCTTAGGAATCAGCGATGCCTGCCCCACTGCAAGCCCTGCAAACCAACATCGTCACGCTAAAGGTTGACGCCATCGTCAACGCTGCAAACACGTCACTGCTCGGCGGCGGCGGCGTGGATGGCGCGATCCATCGCGCGGCCGGTCCTGAGTTGCTTGCCGAATGCCGCGCGCTCAACGGCTGCAAAACTGGTCAGGCGAAAATCACGCGCGGTTACAAACTGCCCGCCAGACACGTGATTCATACGCCTGGCCCGGTGTGGCATGGCGGGCATGCGGGCGAAGCAGAACTGCTCGCCTCGTGTTATCGCACGACGCTGGCACTTGCCAAAGAAAATTCCATAAAAACAATCGCTTACCCCGCCATCAGTTGCGGGGTGTATGGCTATCCGCTGGAGCAGGCCGTCGCTATCGCCGTGCGCGAATGCCGCGCTGCCGCGCAGAGCGAAGACTTTGAAAAAATCATTTTTGCGTGTTTCGACGCCAACATGCTGGCGCTTTATCAAGCCGCGTTGGCCAAACCCAATCACTAATCATGCCCGCGATTAAAAGCAAACTCAAAACCAGCGGCGCAGATTTCCATGCGGCGCAGCAGGCTATGTGCGGGCGCGTCGCGCAACTGGAACAGCTCACGGCGACAACGATGCAAGGCGGCGGCGAGACGGCTCGCGCGCGGCATATCAGCCGCGGCAAAATGGTGACGCTCGACCGCGTGACGGCTTTGCTCGACCCCGGCACGCCGTTTTTGGAATTGTCACCGCTCGCCGCACATGAGGTCTACAACGAAGCCGTGCCCTCGGCAGGCATCATCACTGGTATCGGCACCGTCAGTGGCAACACCTGCGTGATTATCGCAAATGACGCCACAGTGAAAGGCGGCACGTATTACCCGCTGACGGTGAAAAAACATTTGCGTGCGCAAGAAATTGCGCTCGAAAACAAGTTGCCGTGCATTTATCTCGTCGATTCCGGCGGCGCACATTTGCCGAGTCAGGACGAAGTGTTTCCTGATCGCGAACACTTCGGGCGCATTTTCTATAACCAGGCACGCATGTCAGCGGAAGGCATCGCGCAGATCGCCTGCGTGATGGGCTCGTGCACTGCGGGCGGCGCGTATGCACCCGCGATGAGTGACGAAACCATTATCGTCAAAAATCAGGGCACGATATTTCTGGCGGGGCCGCCGTTGGTGAAAGCCGCTACCGGTGAGGTCGTGACAGCCGAGGCGCTGGGGGGCGCGGATGTGCATACGCGTCTGTCGGGCGTGGCTGATCATTTCGCGGAGAGCGATGCGCATGCCTTGGTCCTGGCACGCAATGCAATTAAAAATATTAATAAAAACAATAAGTTATACATCAATCGCAAAACAGCCCATCCACCGCTAGTGGACGCCACTGAACTCGACGGCGTGATACCCGTCAATCCGCGCACGCCATTTGATGTGCGTGAAATCATTGCGCGCATCGTCGATGGTTCCGAATTCGACGAATTCAAGGCGCGTTACGGTACGACACTGGTCACCGGCTTTGCGCGCATCGACGGCTGGCTCGTGGGCATTGTCGCCAATAACGGCATTCTGTTTTCGGAGTCAGCGTTGAAGGGTGCGCACTTTATCGAACTGTGCTGCCAGCGCAATATTCCGCTGGTGTTTTTGCAGAACATCACCGGCTTCATGGTCGGCGCAAAAGCAGAAACTGGCGGCATCGCCAAGGACGGCGCAAAAATGGTCACCGCTGTAGCCTGCGCGCGCGTGCCTAAATTCACCGTCATCATCGGCGGCAGCTACGGCGCGGGCAACTACGGCATGTGCGGTCGTGCCTTCAGTCCGCGTTTTTTGTGGACCTGGCCCAACGCGCGCGTCGCGGTGATGGGTGGCGAACAAGCCGCCGGTGTGCTGGCGCAGGTCAAGCGCGACGCGCTGGAAAAATCCGGCACAACCTGGAGCACCGAAGAAGAAGCCGCATTCAAGACGCCGATACTCGAACAATATGCGCGTCAGTCGAGCGCCTATTACGCTACAGCGCGGCTATGGGACGACGGCATCATCGCACCACAACGTACACGCCACGTACTGGCGCTGGGGCTAGCCCTGCCTGAGGGCCACAAATAAAGCTGGACAATTTTGTTTCCCCCGTTTACCATGACGTGGTGGAAATTCAGAGCCAGATCAAACGCGCCCTGTCCGAGGCTAACTCAATTGAGATTGTCCGCCGACTTTTGAGTGACGACA
>CANKUB010000050.1 GCA_947486575.1 Betaproteobacteria bacterium
TCACACGCCTCGATGAAGGCATGACGCTACAGTACAACCCCAAGCTGCTCGACTACAAAGCAGGCCAGCGTTACACAGGCGCCGAAACCGGGCGCGTGCCGCTGCCAGCGGGCGCGCCGTTTGGCTACTACAACGCGATAGATCCATTGACCGGCAAACCGAAGTGGCAAATCCCGCTGCACGAAGCCGATATCGGCATGTGGGCCGGTACCTTATCAACCGCAGGCGGGCTTTTGTTCACCGGCAAACAAACCGGCGAATTCATCGCGATGGATGAAGACGGCGGCAAAGTGTTGTGGAAATTTCAGACTGGCTCTGCGGTCAATGCACCGCCAATTACCTACACGCACAAAGGCGTGCAGTATGTATCGGTGATGTCCGGCATCGCGGGTGGTACATCCGTGCGGTTGCGCGCGGAGAACATTCAGCGCGGCGGATCAGTGTGGACGTTTGCTATCATGCCAGATTAAAAAATTCAATAAAAACAAATGCCTACGATGTATCACCGAAAGGATGTCATGGATGAGCGCCGCTAAAACATTACGCACACTGCTGGCCGGAAACCGCGCATTGATTGCACCGGCTGTGTTCAACCCGCTCACCGCAAAACTCGCCGAGGCTGCGGGTTTTGAAGTGTTGTATCTGGGCGGCGGCACCATTGGCTATCTCAACTGCTGTCTCGAAGCGAATCTCAATATCACGCAACTGTGCCAGGCGGGCATCGATATCCGCGCGGCGTGCAGCCTGCCGCTGATACTCGATGGCGCTGCCGGGTTTGGTGACCCGATGCATATGCACCACACCATCACCATGGCGGAAGCTGCGGGGTTTGCGGCGATTGAAATTGAAGACCAGATTCTGCCCAAACGCGCGCATCACCATGTTGGCACCGAGCACATGGTGCCGCTGGAATTGATGGCGGCCAAAGTCAGCGAAGCAGTCAAAGCGCGGCGCGATCCTGATTTTGTCATCATCGCACGCACCAACGCCATACGCGGCCCCGGCGGCATGAGTGATGCCATCAAGCGCGCGCGTGCCTACTGCGAAGCGGGCGCCGATATGTTGTACTTGAGCGTGCGTAACGTCGAAGATGCACGCACCGTCGCACGCGAACTGCCGCCGCCGTTCATGTTTGGCCTGCCGGGGCATGGCGCGCAAGGCGCGGGCTTGCCGCTGGCTGAGCTCGGCGCTCTCGGCTATCGCATACTCGCCAGTTCAATTTCCGCGTGGGCGTTTCATCGCGCGATGAAGCAAAGCTACGAATGTCTCGCGCGTGGCGAGCCTGACCCCACGATGGCGGGCACTACACACAAGGATGAGCAGCATGCGCTGCATGACACCATAGACATGGATCGCATGCTGGCGGTGGAGAAGGCTACGGTTGAAAAGTAAAACGTAAGGCCATGATGCGCGTGCTTGGATAGCTACCAAACCTGTAGTTTCAACTGAATCGCCACTGCGCCGTGCAGCCGGTTGCCATAGTTGGGAACGATGGTGAAGTTGACGCCGAATCGATTGCGCTTACCTTCAATCGCCAGCAGCGGCAGCGGCGCGAGAAACCAGCCGCCATTGCGCATGCGCGGGTAACCGTCAAACGCGGCTGCGAGGACGCCCCCGCTTACAGTGAAACTTTCAAACGTTTCCCAGTGCAAAGGCCGCCATTGATAGGCTACGTAATGGCTGCGCGCGCGATCACTGTTGATGAAGGTGCCAGCCATCACGCCATGGTCTTTGGTGAACAACACTTCCGCACCGGCGCCGATGTTGTTATCACGGAAATTCTTGCTACGATCAAAGTGATACGAATAGAGACCGGGGTTTATCCATACTTGTGGTGAATACTCGGCGCTGATTGCGTGGCTGGCAAATACGGCGCCGCTGAATGCAAGAAGCAATGCTAAAAATTTCGAAGGGTGTGTCATTGGCTGTAATTTGCGGCGTACTTTATATTTTACCAAGAGCGCCGAGTATGCGCTCCGGCGTAAACGGCTGCGCAGTCACACGCGCATTGAACGGCAGCAGCGCATCGTTGATGGCATTCATGATCGCGCCGGGTGCGCCTGCGGTGCCCGCTTCACCCGCGCCTTTTGCGCCGAGTTCGGACGTTTTAGTCGGGGTAATCACGTGATCGATAATCATGTCGGGCATTTCGGCCGCCATCGGCACGAGGTAATCAGCCAGGGTGCCGTTCTGTAATTGTCCGTCGCCGCTATAGAGGCAATGTTCGGTCATGGCACCGCCGATGCCTTGCACTATGCCGCCGCGAATTTGTTCATCGACGAGTTGCGGGTTGATGACCGTGCCGCAGTCTTCCACGCACCAGTGCTTGAGCAGCTTGACGAAGCCGGTGTCGATATCCACTTCAATCAGCGATGCCTGTATGCCGTTGGTGAAGGCAAAGCCGTAGCCGCGCGGGGTGTAGTGGCGCGTTACCATCAGTTCACTTTGAAAATCCAGCGGTAGTGTGTCGGGGCGAAAGTAGGCAATGCGGCCTAACTCTGTGAGTGAAAGTTTTACGTTACCCGTGCGCACATCAATCACGTGGTTGTCGCGCACATCGAGCATTTCACGGCTGGCTTGGAGTATGACTCCCGCAACATCGAGTATGTTTGCGCGCAGCACCTTGCCCGATTGCAGCACAGCCTCGCCGCCGATGCCCGCGCCGCGCGATGCCCACGTGCCGCCGCCGTAGGGTGTGATGCCGGTGTCGCCGGTGATGACACGCACGCGGTCTACGCTTACGCCTACCGCGTCGGCTGCGATCTGCGCGAAGATGGCTTCGGTACCCTGGCCTTGTTCGGTCACGCTGACCAGACACGTCACCATGCCAGTGGGTTCAAGACGCAACGTTGCGCCATCCTGCGATGAAATGCGCGCGCCGCCTACGCCGTAAAACGCGGGCGAGGGGTTGGTCACTTCGATCATCGCCGCGATGCCGATGCCGCGATACACGCCGCGTTTGCGCAGTTCAATCTGCTCTGTGCGCAGAACAGAATAATTCATTAAAATCAATAACTTATCCATGCACTGCTGGTGCGACAACTTTTCCATCTTCATGCCTGGCGCGGAAGTGTACGGATACGCATCATCGGGCACGAGATTGCGTTTGCGAAATTCCGCCGGGTCTAGACCAAGTTTATTTGCGGCTAAATCAACGATGGCTTCGGTGATCGCCACCGCAATCGGATGCCCCACAGCGCGATACTGGCACGTCAGGTTTTTGTTGGTGAACACCACGTTAAGTTTGGCGCGATACTGCTGATGTTTGTATGGCCCGCCGGTGAGATTGACGACTTGATTGCCTTCGATGCCGCTGGTGCGCGGATAGACGGAGTAGGGGCCGATGCCGGTGAGATCATCAAGATCAAACGCAAGAATTTCTCCCGCCTTGGTGCATGCCATGCGCAATTTTATTTTGTGCTCGCGTGCGTGAATGTCGGTGAGAAAGGATTCCAAGCGGTCGGCGATGAATTTCACCGGGCGCCTTAACATCACGGCCAGCGCTGCGGTTGCCATTTCATCGGCGTAAACATGCACCTTGATGCCGAACGAGCCGCCGACATCCCTGGCGATTACGCGAACATTGCCTTCGGGGATATCCAGATGGCGCGAAAAAATATCCTGCATCATGTGCGGCGCTTGCGTGGATTGATGCACCGTCAGCGTATTTTCGGCGGCGTTGTAATCGGCGAGCAGCGCGCGGCCTTCGAGCGTGACGCCGGTGTGGCGACCGAAGTCGTAGGTTTCTTCGACAACCAAATCAGCCTTGGCGAAAGCGGCATCTACGCCGTCGGTCGCCAGTTCGCGGCTGAAGCAGATGTTGTCGCTGAATTCAGGATGAATTACCTGCGTGCCTGCGAGCGACGCTTCCATGTCGGTAACGGCGGGCAACGGCTGCCATTCGCATTCAATCTTTTCCAGCGCGTCTTCGGCTTGGGCGCGCGTTTGCGCGACGATGGCGGCAACCGCTTCGCCCTGCCAGCAGGCGCGATCAATGGCTATCGCGTGTTGCGTGGGCGACTTGATGCCTTTCAAGTGGCCAAGCACCGCGACCCACGGCTTGCAGAATTTTGCGAGCGTTACACCATCAATCGCCGCGATAACGCCGGGCATCGCGCGCGCTTGCGCAAGATCAAGTTTGACAATGCGCGCGTGCGCATGCGGGCTGCGAAAAAACACCACATGCACGAGTCGTGCAACACGCAGATCATCGGTGTAAGTGCCGCGCCCTTGCAGCAGACGCCTGGCGTTGGCGCGCGGGATGCTTTGCCCGACGTAATTGGCAAAAGCGGGCGCGTTCATGCTTTGCTGTTACGTGCAATCAGCGTCGTTTCCACCGCATCAACAATGGCTTGATAACCGGTGCAGCGGCAGTAATTGCCGGAGATATGTTCGCGGATTTGCTCGCGTGTCGCTTGTGGGTTCTGCAAGGCCAAATCCTGCACGGTGAGCAGCATGCCCGGTGTGCAAAAGCCGCATTGCAGCGCGTTGCGTTTGTGGAAGGCATCTTGCAGATCGGCGATCTCACCGCTATCGGATAAGCCTTCGATGGTTTCGACGTTGCGCCCGTCGGCCTGCACCGCCAGCATCAAACAGCCGCGCACGATTTTGCCGTCAACACGCACGGTACACGCGCCGCACACGCCGTGTTCGCAACCGATGTGGGTGCCGGTGAGGCCTATTTCCTCACGCAAAAAATCCACGAGGTTTTGTCGCACCGGAATACGGCGGGTCACGGATTCGCCGTTGATGGTTAAAGTCGTTTCAATGATGGTGTCCATGGGGGGCTCAGGCGGCGAGCTGTTTCATCACACGCGCGGTCAACACCTGCGCAAGATGCAGTTTGGTGGCGACAGAAGAATACAAGTCGGCTGCGGGATCGAGTTCGCCCGCCAGCGTTTGTTGGGCCTCTTTTAGTGCGGATTCAGAAAACCCTTTTAAAACAAATAGTTGTGATGTCTCTAAGGCGGGCACTGGTTTTTCACTGGCACCCAGATAGACGAGGCGTAGATCGCTGATGGACGTGCCGGAAATTTTTGCCATCGCCGCCACCCCCACAATCGCGTAATCGCCGCGTCGTCGTGCGAGTTCGAGGAATGCGTGGCGATAGCCCGCGCCCGGAATCGGAATCACCACTTCGGTAATCACTTCATTCGGTTGCAGTGCCGTGGCATAAAGACCCTGAAAAAAATCCTGTGCAGCAACACGCCGCGTTCCTGATTTACTCGCCAGCATGATTTGCGCGTCCAGTACGACACAACAGGCAGGCCACTCCGCTGCGGGATCCGCCATCGCCAGGCTACCGCCAAAAGTGCCACAGTTACGAATGGCGGGATGCGCGATATGTTCGACGGCATCGGCCAGCAGTGGCAGGTGCTTGCGTAGGTCTGCGGATTCGCCAATTGCGGCGTGCGTGGTCAACGCGCCTATGTGAACGTGGCCGTCTTTCACCTGTACACCTGCGTGTTCCTGCAGGCGGCTGATATCGATCAACAGTTCCGGTGACGACAGCCGCATGTTGAGGGCAGGCATCAGGCTTTGTCCGCCCGCGAGAATTTTTGCATTGTCACCATGGCGTTCGAGCAGCTCGAACACCTCGGCAAGATTTCGCGCGCGTGCATAGGCGAACGGCGGGGCTTTCATGAAAGTCTCCTTATAGTG
This sequence comes from Betaproteobacteria bacterium, assembly GCA_947486575.1. GTDB lineage: Bacteria > Pseudomonadota > Gammaproteobacteria > Burkholderiales > SG8-41 > UBA5216. The sequence goes on from CANKUB010000050.1 coordinate 5,662, forward strand.
GCCTACTTGACGCCGTACTTCGCGCGGTAATGCTGTGCCAGCACACGGCGGTTTTGCACGTTCAAAGCGGCGTTTGATACCGGCGCCGCCGGTTGCTTTTTGTGGCGAGTGTTTTTCGCGGCCAGCAACGCCGCCATCGCAGGTTTTGCAGACTTTGTTTTCATTCGGCTCATTCAGCGTTGATGCCTGCATCTTTGATGACTTTGCCCGATTTGGCAAGATCATTGCGCATCACAGCGGCGAATTCGAACGAGCCCTTGCCCGCAGACAATAATGCAGCGTGCCGTGCAAATTAGCGCTATGCGTCGGCAGCGTGGCATTGTGGATGAACACTGAAGCATGCGAAATTAATTCAATAAAAACAGATAGTTGCATTTTATTCCCGGTGCGAATGTAAAGATAAGCAGGCACCGTTCAGCGCTTGCCTTACATGGCATACGCCCGTAGGCTACGCCACATTCCCGTTTAGCTCAGGCAGCGGCGACTGTTTTTCGTCGCGCTCTCACATGACCGAAGATCGCCGTAAAAAATTTCGCCGAACGCTCGCGTCTGAGTGATAGCCAGTTTCGCACGCTATTTGAGATTGCATCGGTGGGTATGGCGGTGGCGTCCAGTCAGGAGAGACGCCTGATCGATGTCAACCGCAAACTCTGTGAGATTGTCGGCTACACGCGCGACGAGCTGCTGCAAATGCGTACGCACGAGTACACGCATGCGGATGACCGCGCCGCTGATGAAAATAATTACCGGCATGCCATCGACAGTGGCGCATCGCACCGGCTGTTTGAAAAACGCCTGATACACAAAAATGGCGCTATCGTTTGGGTGCGCATCAACTCGGCTTTCATGCGTGACGAGTCTGGCCGCGCGGTGCGTACCCTGGCGGTGCTCGAAGACATCTCCGATCGCAAACGTGCCGAAGCCGCATTGCGCGACAGCGAGCACCGGCTGCGCGAGTTGCTGGATGGCATACCGGATCGCGCGTGGTTTAAAGATACCGAGTGCCGTTATGTTTTCATGAATCGACCTGAGGCTGAGGCGCATGGTGTGCGGGCGGAAAATCTAGTGGGCAAATCGGTGCTGGATTTCATGCCCGATCACCAGGCCAGGCCGGCGATGGCGGAAGACCGGCAAGTGATTGCGACCGGGCAAACACTGCGCATCGAGCGGCCATCCAATGTAACTGACGTCTGGAGCGAAATTGTCAAAGCGCCGATACGCCGCGTGGATGGCACGATAGTTGGCATGGTCGGCATGCTGCGCGATATCAGCGCGCGCAAACAGGCAGAAGCGGAATTACACGCCACCAAGGCGCAGGCTGAATCGGCCAATCGCGCCAAGGGGGAGTTTCTCGCGCACATGAGTCACGAAATGCGCACGCCGATGAACGCGATTCTGGGTTTTACGGAATTGTCGTTGCTGGATGCACCGCACGGCAAGCATCGCGACAATCTGCTGAAAGTGGAGAGCGCCGCAAAGTCCCTGTTGCGGGTGATTGATGACGTGCTCGATTTCGAGCGTATCGACGCGGGCAAGCTCACACTGGAAATGCAGGATTTCAGTCTTGCCGATGTGTTGTCCAACGTGCGCGATGTGATCGAAGGCAGCGCTAACGCCAAAGAATTGTCGCTTCGCTTTGAAAGCCCGGGTGACAACCCTGAGCGGGCCAAATGGCCCGAATGGCTAAGGGGCGATCCCGCACGCATCGGGCAGATATTGATGAACCTGTGCGCCAACGCGGTGAAATTCACGCAGCATGGCGCTGTGGATGTGCATGTCAGTGTTGATACGGTGAGCCGCGAAAAAGTGATCCTGCAATTTACCGTGCGCGATACCGGTGTGGGCATCGAGCCGACAGCGCTGGCGCGGCTGTTTCAGTCATTTACGCAGGCGAACAGCTCCGCCACGCGGCGTTACGGCGGCACCGGGCTCGGCTTGATTATCTGCAAGCGTCTGGCGGAACTGATGCACGGTCGCATCTGGATGGAAAGCATGCCGGGCAAAGGCACGTCGGTGCATTTCACCGTTGAGTGCGCGGTGGGCGGCAGCGTCGCACCACGGCGTACGGCATCCATGCGTTTGCCAGTGGAGGCTGCGGCGCTGCGCGGTGCGCGCGTGCTGGTGGTGGATGATCACCCGGTGAATCGCACGCTCATCGCCAAGCTGTTAAAGCTCGCGGGTGCTGAAACGTTGTCCGCAGGCAATGGCCGCGAAGCGCTTGAGGTGCTAAAACAGGATGATGGCGTGGATGCCGTGCTGATGGATTTGCGCATGCCCGACATGGATGGTTATGAAGCCACGCGCCGTATCCGTGCTGACGCACGCTGGGCGCATCTGCCGGTGATTGCCGTCACGGCATCGGCCACCACGCACGAGCGCGCGCGCTGCATGGCAGCGGGCATGAACGATGTGCTGGTCAAGCCGATACAGCAGGCAACGTTTTTTCCAGCACTTGCGGTGTGGTTGAATCGCGCGGGTAACGCAAAAAATACTGAATAAAAACAATTAGTTACGATTCGCTCTGGGTGGCTAATAGGCAGTGCCTGTCGTTGTAGCGCCATGCTGCGTTTCGGCAAGTGCGTGTGCCGCTACAGCGCCGACCACAGCGGCTGCCGCGACACCAGCGACGCCAGTGGTTATACGCCCCGACGCGTCCACACCGCGCGCGCTTGAGGCGGTGCTTGCGCTATCCCATCCGCCACTTGCACCGGCACCCGCGCTTTGTCCGCCGCCCCCTTGATAGGTGTCGCGCCCGGTACTGCTGCTTGATCTGGCGTAATCCGAGTCTTGTGTATAGTGGCTCGTGCTGTCACGCGATTCGCTGAAATTTCGTGTATCAGGGCTGTCCGACGCGGTTCCGGCGCTGCCTTTGCGTTGCAAGCCACGCAGCATTTTATCCAGAATACTTTTTTCATCCAGCGGTGGCGTCAATGCCTTGACCGCTGTATCGGAAAGCGGAAACGTTTCCGCATTGCGCTTCCAGAATTGCCACCACGGTATTGGCGGTAATTCTTCAATCACCAGCGTCATAGTCAGGCCGCGCCCCAATTTTTTGACGACTGCGGACAGCATTTCGTTAGACAGGCGCACGCCGCCTTGTGTGGTGCGCAGGTATTTGTCGCGGCCTGGCGGACCGCCATACACCAGCAATCCAAGACGCCCGTGCGCTTCTGCGCTTAGCGCCTGACCGGCACGCGGCTCAAACAGCAGGATATGCATGCCGTACTCTGCGGCTTGTTCTTTTTTGGCCGGACGCATATCCAGTATCTGGTAATTGCCGGTTGGTGGGTGTCCCCACGGGCGCAATGGGTCGCAGGTGGCGTTGCCATTGAGGGTGGCGATGGCAGGCGTGGCTGAAGCGGCGGTGTGACCCGTGAGCAGAATTTTACTGCCATCGCGTAGCGTGGCGGTGGCGGTTCGGGTGCGTGCTCGCGGCACCTGGATAGTCAGACTGATCATGGACAGGTTTCCTTTGGGCCGATGGCAATAGCTTATCGCAACTTACATTATTTTACGGTAAGCGCGCACCATCTGCGCCATTGAAAATCGCTGCGCAACATGCTGCTGCCCGGCGTCGGCGAGACGGCGTGCAAACGTGGCGTTGTCGAGCAGGCGGCGCAGCGCAGCGGCAATCGTGTGCGGGTCGCGCCGGGAAAGCAGCAACCCGGTTCGCTCATGCAGAATCAATTCGCGCGTACCGCCGGAGTCATTGGCCACGACCGCAAGCCCGGCAGCCATCGCCTCCAGTACGGCATTGGGGCTGCCCTGATGCTCGCCCAGCACGAGGGCGATGTGGTAGCTGCCGAGCCGCTCCGGTGCATCGAACACGGCCCCGTGCAAGAACACACGCTGATTCAAATCAACGCCGATGGTATCGATGACCCGGTGCGCGTAATCCGCGTGGCGTTGTTCGCTCCTGCCCAGCACATGTAACTCGGCTGTGGCATGGGTCTGCCACAGCAAGTGCATGCCTTCGATGATTTCGATGACATACTTGGTGGGCGTAATGCGCCCGCTGACGACAATTTTTGGCGAGTCAGCCGCGGACGCATTGAAGCGCCGCGCAGCAACGGGCACGCCATTGGAGATCACACGGCTTTTATGGCGAACAGCAGTTGGCGCATCACCAGCGTATTTCAGCACCAGATGGTTTAACCGTGCGTAATAGGCGGCTTCATCAAACGCTACCCAATGCTGAAAATCGTGTAACGCCTGCATTTCCTCAAAACTGTAACCGCCGGGCGAAACATCAATGATGCGCACGGGTGCGGATGCGAGCGCTTTCGCCAGCAACAGTTTTACTTTTGCATCCACGTTCCAGAAGCACATCGTGACGAAGCGTCCGCGTACTAACTGCTGCAACACGGCTTCGGCATGATCAAAGCAGTCGCGTGAGGCGGCGCTGCGGCTTACCGTGATGCCGGCCGTGCGCAGTTGCGTATAAAAATAATCGGTCGACGAATCGCCGCACACTGCGATTTCAAGGCGCCGCAATTTATTCAGTTCGCGCGTCAAATTGCATAAGCTGCGCTGCGCGCCACCCGCATTCAAATTGGCGGTGACAAACAACACGCCCGCCTCAGGCTTATAGCGCGGCAGCACATGCAACAATGTCCAAAGCCGGTACGACGGAAAGCCGCGCCAGGCCGGTGGCTGCGGGCGTGCTGCGAGCGATGCGTTAATGGCGCGTAGCCAAACCGCATCGTCTTCCGCTTCTGCAATCAGCGTTAACCCCGGTGCGGCAACTTCGCCTTGTCCGCCCACGGCACTGGCGACTACCGGCAGGCTCGCTGCCAGCGCTTCGAGGGTGGCTATCGAAAGCCCTTCATAGCGGCTGGTGTTGAGCAGTACATCAAAGGCAGGCAGACAAGCGGCAGCGTGGGTGACAAAACCGGGCAGACGCAGGCGTGATTCCAGTTGCAAACGCCGCGCCTGCGCGAGAATTGCATCCCATGCGATAGTGCCATCGCGGCCTATCGGCCCGCCCAGGATTACCAGCCACACATCGCGTTGCACCCGCATGCTTGCCAAAAGGCGCAGCGCGCGGGTGTAGACTTTTTGTGGTTTGACTGCGCCGATCATGCCGATGACGGTTGCGCTCGTCGGTATGGCCCAGCGGTCTCGCCAGTAGGCGCGCGCTGCATCAGATTGAGCAGATTGAACGGGAGACGCAGGCAAGTGGTGGATCACCGTGCTGATTGCGCGGCAGCCCGCTTCGCGCAATTCACGGGCGGCCGCGTGCGATACGGTGACTACGCGTGGCGTGTTCGCCAGTGCCTTTGCTTCCTCGATCCAGCCGATTGCCGCATTGTGCAGCACGGGTATGGGCTGAGCGCCGCCACGTGCCAGCGCACCACGCTCAGCAGCGGTTAGCAGGTGGCACAGTATTATGGGGTTGCCAGCGGCAGCGATTTCGTTGCCCAGTGCGGTTAGTGCATGCAACACGCGCGGCGGATCGTGGTCATCAAGTCGCGTGATGAGGACGCCGGGTGGCACCGGCCATTCCGTCGGCGCGCGTCTCAATACAATGAGTTTGACACGATAACGCCCGACACAACGGGCAGCCCAATCCAGCACGATACGTTCTGCACCGCCAAGCGCGAGGGTGGCGATAGCGGCGGTAAGCTGTGGCGGAGGGTGTTCGCTGCCGTAAAGCGGTGGTTGCGTTTTGGCTTGCGCGGGCGCGAGTATTAAATCCACCGCGGTTGCGGTTACCACAACTGAATCTTCCCCAAAATCTCGGTGCGGTACCACGCGATTTGTGCTGCCAGCCCTTCACGCAATGTGTGGCGTGGCGCATAACCCAGCCGCTGTCGTGCTTTGGCGATATTGGCCTGCGTGCGCCACTGCTCGCCGGGACGTTTAGGCTGGATGACCATGCGCGCCTGCCTGCCAATCAACGTTTCGGCGGCGTGTATGGCTTCGCGTGTGGTGATCGATGTTTCTGCGCCGAGATTGAAGATTTCACCGTTGCAGGCATCTATATGGTTCATCGCTGCAATCATGCCTTCAACGACATCTGCGACGTAGGTGAAGCTGCGTTGATGTTCCAGACTGCCGTCGAACAAGGGAAATTCGCGGTCTTCAAGCAAGCTCGCGATCAATCGCGTGTAGAGTTTTTCGGGGCGCTCGCGCGGTCCATAGACGGAATACAAACGCAAAGAACACGCCGTCAGACTGCCTTCACGTGCCCGCGCCAGCACCAATTGTTCTGCGGCGAGTTTGGTGACGCCATAGCTCGAAGTCGGTGCAGTAGCCGTGGATTCATCGCCGGTGGCATCGACGCCGTACACCGACGACGTTGACAGGTTGATGAAGCCCTTCAGGTCTGCGTTCTTGTGCAGGGCGTCGAGTAAACGCGCAGTGGCGAGTATGTTGTTACGCGCGAAAACATCAAACGGCAAACTCGCGGAAATGCCCGGCTGCCCCGCCAGATGAAACACGATGTCAACGCCATCAAGCGCGTCATGCAAGTCGTCTGCCGCAAGATCGATTTTAAACACCGTCGCGCCGCGGCTTTGCAGTTGGCGCAGGGTCAGCGTCTTGAGTGCAGCGGAGTAGGTATGGGTGAGGGTGTCCAAAGCACGCACCCGGTGGCCTGATTGGAGCAATCGTTCAGCAAGATGTGAGCCTATAAATCCAGCTGCTCCGGTGACCAGTATGTTCATCGAAACATAAAATAATTAATAAAAACAATAGGTTATGGAGACTTCGACGCTATTTTACCCGTATGCCTGCATCGCGCACGACCTTCGTCCAGCGTTCGATTTCTGTGCGGATGTAACGCGCAAATTCGTCGGGTGTGGAGAGCGCGATTTCGAGCCCGCGTGCAATGAATTGATCTTTCATGGCGGGCTCGTTGACCACGGCATGCACGTCCTGATTGATACGAATCACCCGCGCGCGCGGCGTAGCGGCGGGTGCAAGTATGCCGACTGAGGCGATGGCCTCAAACGTATGCAGGCCGCTCAAACCTGATTCCGCGATGGTGGGGAGTTCAGGCAATGCCGTGGCGCGCCTGGCGCTGGTCACGGCGATGGCTTTGACTTTGCCGCCTCTGACTTGAGGCAACGCCACCGAAAGATTGGCGAACGTCAGTTGCACTTCACCACCCATCACTGCGGCCAGCGCTGGGCCGCCGCCTTTGTACGGTACGTGCTGCAGGTTGACGCCGGCGGCGCTCTTGAACATTTCACCCACCAGGTGTGCGGAACTGCCGTCACCGAATGACGAAAAATTCAGTCGTTGCGGATTGTCTTTGGCAAATTTGATGAATTCAGCAACGGTGTTGACCGGCACCGAAGGATGCACCACCAGCACATTCGGTGCAGTGACAATCAATGCAATCGGTGCAAAATCGCGGCGCGGATCAAAGCCAAGTTTGGGCTCCAGCACGACGTTGGTGCAATAGGTGCTGGTGGAACCGATGGTCAGCGTGTAGCCATCTGGGTTGGCGCGTGCGCCGATCTCGGTGCCGATGTTGCCGCCCGCGCCGGCGCGATTGTCGATGACGACGGGTTTGCCCCAGCGTTCGGATAATTTTTGCGCCACCAGGCGCGCCACAATATCGTTGGCACCGCCGGGCGGAAAAGGCACCATCATGCGCACAGCGCGGTCGGGGTAAGGGGAATGGGAGGGGGAAGGTTGGAGCGCATCGGCAGCGCGCAAAGGCGTGCACGCAAGTAGGGGCAGCATGGCAACAATGGCGCTGTGAGATGCGAATCGCATCATGCTATTAAGTTATTGTTTTTATTGGGTAATTTTAGATCAAGGGGATGCTGCCTGCGGCAGCTTCGTGCGCCCCATGATCCATGCCGGAATCAGTGCAAATGTGAAGATCAATCCCACCACCAGAAAGCTGTCCTGAAAGCCGAGCGTGTAGGCTTGGGCGTGAATCACGCGTCCGAGATAATTCAGTGCGCCAGCCGCCTGCATATCTTCGGGAACGCCAGAGCGTGCGAGCAGACCTTGTATGTTACGCAGCAGTTCAGCAGTGGCGTTGTTGGCCGATGTCTGCGTGGCGGTGAGTGTGTCGCTGTGAAAAAAGGTGCGCCGGTCTAACGTGACCGACAGCAGGTTGACGCCGAATGCGCCACCCAGTTGGCGCGCGAAATTGATCATGCCCGCGCCCTGGCTCAAGTGCTCAGGCTGCAGCGCGCGCAGCGCAGCGACGTTGAGTGAAGGCTTCATGATGGCAAGGCCGATGCGTGAAAACACCACGGCCCACGCCATGCTCCAGAACGTCATGTTGGAATCCACCTGCGCCAGCCAGAACGACGAAATGCCAAAGCACAATAGCCCGGCAATGACCATGCTACGTGCGGGCACACGGTCACTCACGTAACCGGCGATGGGCATGCACAGCCCCATGATGATGCCCGCAGGCATCAGCAGCAGGCCCGACGAGAGCGGCGTGAAATGCTGCACCGTCTGCACATACAGCGGCACCAGATAGGTGGAACCAAACAAGCCGATGCCGAAGATGCACGCCACTGCCGCCGCAGCCGAAAACGACACGTTGCTGAAGACGCGCAGATTGACCAGCGGATGATCGGTGCGCAGCTCCCACAGCAAAAATGACGTGCCACCAACCATGGCGATCGCAAACAACGTCAGCACGAAACCCGATTGCCAGCCTTCGCGCTGCCCGTTCGACAAGCCCGTCAGCAGGCACGACAGTGACAGAACCATCAGGACGAATCCGGTCCAGTCAAAGCGTAAACGGGGGCCGGTTTCCTCGCGCTCAGGCAGAAATACACTGCCGAGCATGATGGCAGCGATGCAAACCGGAATGGCGATATAGAAGATATAGCGCCAGTTGAATTGCTCGATAACGATACCGCCCAGCGAAGGCCCCAGTGCCGGGCCCAGCAATACGCTCAATCCAAAAAACCCCATCGCCATGCCGCGCTGATCGGCGGGAAACACGCGAAAAATGGTGTACATGGCAAAGGGTTGCAGCATGCCCGCTATCGAACCCTGCATGATGCGGCTGAAAATCAGCACGGAATCATTCGGGCTGAGTCCCGCCAGCATCAGTGCGCCAACAAACACACTGATGGCGATCACAAACGTTTTACGCTGGCCGAAACTGTGGATCAGCCACGCATTGACCAGCATGCCGATGGTCATCGCGGCCAGCGCGCCGGTGGACAGCCATTGCACGCGATCCTGTCCGATGCCGAAAGCGCCCATGATGTCGGGCAGCGCCACGTTGACGATGGTGGTGGTGAGCATGGCCGAAATCGTGCCCATCATCACCGTGATGGTCACCAGCCAGCGGTAGCGCGGGCCGTAGCGCGCGAAGAGGACGTCAGTCGTTTCCGGTTGCAACGTAGACCTCGACCATCATGCCGGGGCGCAAGCTGGCCTCTTTATCGAGCAGCTTCACGCGCAACGGCAATCTTTGTGTGATTTTGGTGAAATTGCCGCTGGGGTTGGGGTCCGGCAGCAGCGCAAAGCGATTCGTAGCCGCCTGACCAATACGAAACACTTCGCCCTTGAAAACCTTGCCGGGGTAGGCGTCGACGCGGATGTCGGCCTTCATGCCGGGCTTTAAGCGGCCGACATCGGTTTCCTTGATGTTGGCCTCGACCCAGATTTCATTCGGGTCGTGAAACATCATGATGCGCTGGCCTGCAGCGACATGTTCACCCTTGCGCACGAAGGTCATCACCACCTTGCCACTGGTGGGCGCTGCGATGGTGCGGTCGGCAATGTCAATTTCGCGGCGCTTCATTTCCGCGCGCAACTCATCGGCCTGCCGCATCAGTACCAGCAACTGTTGACCGATTACGTTCACTTGGCGTCGGCTACCGCCTGCGGACGACAATGTGCCGCGCACAGCAGCCGCTTCCGCCAGCGCCTTGCGGTGGCGTTCCTGCGCCAGCTGATAAGCGCCACGCGCCTGATCGACTTCCTGACCGCTGACGTATTTTTCCACGCTCTGAAAACGCTTGTATTCGCCTTCGGCCTGTTTCATTTGTCCTTCCAGCGACGAGGCTTCTGCCTCGGCGGCGGCGAGTCGGTTGGTTTCGCTCTGGAAGCGCCCCAGGGTTTCTTCATCGACTTGCCCGCCCTGCGCACGCATCACCGCCATCTGGCTTTCAAGGCCTTGCAGCTTTGCAGTCAGTACATCACGCTGCAACGCTGAATCGCGTTCATCCACGCGTACCAACAACTGGCCTTTCTTGACTTCATCGCCTTCGATCACCGGCAACTCGGTAATCCAGCCCGACACGCGGCTGGAGAGCGTGATTACTTCGCCGTCGATGCGCGCATCGTCAATGTACACATGCGTCGCACGCTGATATAGCCAGTGGCCGCCCCACGCCAGCAGCACCAGCGCTGCGACGATCAGCCCCCAGGTTTTATACTTCGCCTGTGGTGGCTTGGCTGTGTTTGCAGCGGGGAGGGTGTCTGGAGCGCCCGTGGACATAAAGTTTTGCGTGCCCGTTATTTCGTGTAATTGCGTTTGCCGTGGGGCCATAAAGTGGATTGAGCCATGCGACGGTGCTGATCAAATGTGCGCTCTATTCTAGCCCAGTAGCCGCTGCTACCTTTGAGAATAAAAACAGTAGGGTGCGTTATGAGTGATGATCGTCTTACACAATGTGAATTGCAAAGAACGCCCGCACGCCGGTCAATCAACGAGAGGCAGCTGCGCTGCAGAAGTCCCGGCAGGATTACCGGATTGAACTATGATTCGCTTTCCGGTTACGCTGTGCGTGCGCCGGTTCATGCGCCTACAGGAGGAAGCAATGAAGCAAAGAATCAGCGTGTTGGCAACTGTAGCACTGGCGTCTGTGTTTTTGATCGTTCAGCCGTCGCAGGCGCAACAATACCCCACCAAACCCGTGCGCTATGTCGTGGCGTTTGCTGCGGGTGATTCACCCGATATCGTGGCGCGGCTCGTGGGTGACAAACTGAGCCGTATTTGGGATCAGCAGGTGCTGGTTGAAAACCGCACCGGCGCGGGCGGCACCATCGCAGGCAACTTCGTGGCGAAATCCGCTCCTGACGGCTACACGCTGTTTCACTGCAACATTGCCTCCAACGGCATTGCGCCGGGCTTGTATGCGAAGCTGCCGTACGACGGACTGCGTGATTTTTCGCCGATTTCGCGCATCGGTACCACGCCCAACGCGCTGAATGTGCATCCCTCGGTGCCGGTGCGCACGCTCAAAGAGTTTGTGGTGCATGCGAAGGCAACGCCGGGCAAAATCAGTTACGGCCATGGCGGCGTGGGCGCATCACCGCATTTGTCGATGGAACTCTTCAAGAGCATCGCGCAAATAGATGTGGTGCATATCGCCTACAAGGGCGCGTCACCCGCGCTCACCGATTTGCTCGGTGGGCAGATTCCCGTGATGATCAGCAATGTCCCTGCGCTGCTGCCGTATGTGCAGTCGGGCAAGATTCGCCCGTTGGCGGTGACCAGCCCCAAGCGTGTGGCGCCGCTGCCATCGATTCCAACGTTTATTGAATCGGGCTATCCCACCTTTGAAGTTACCTCGTGGTACGGCTTGTGTGGGCCGGCAGGCGTACCGGCACCAGTACTCGACAAAGTGCATGGCGATTTGCTGAAGGTGCTGCAGATGCCCGACGTGGTGCAGCGCTTTGCCGATATGGTGGTGGAGCCCGCGCCGCAAAGCCGCGAGGAATTTACCGGCTACATTCGATCCGAGATGGCAAGGTGGGCGAAGGTGGTCAAGGACGCGGGTATTCCGTTGCAGTAGCAAATATTATTCGTCGCTTTTTCGGGATTCTGATTTGTGCTTACACAACAAGAAGTTGTGGTCTTGTGGGTTCTGGCTTTCGCCGCGCACAGCGCGGCGGCGCAGTCTGCGTTTCCGACAAAGCCCGTGCGGCTTATCGTTGGGTCGCAGGCGGGTGGCGGTAACGATATTGTGGGCCGTATTCTTGCAGCAAAGCTCAGCGAAAATTTCGCGCAACAGGTGGTGGTAGACAATCGCGGCGGCGCCAATGGCATTATCGGCATGGAGCTTGCGGTGAAGGCCGCGCCGGATGGCCACACGATTTTCATGGGTACGGCAGGGCATCTCAGTGTGAATGCCGTGTTTTATCCCAGGCTGCCGTTTAATATCGACCGTGATTTTGTGCCGCTTACGCAGGTGGTGTCGCTGCCGTTTTTGTTGTATTTGCATCCGTCGGTACCGACTAAAACACTGGGTGAGTTGATAGCGCATGCCAAGGCGAACCCCGGCAAGCTGGCGTGGTCGTCAACCGGTGATGGCGGTTTGCCGCAATTGACCGGTGAAATGTTCAAGCTTGCGGCGAATATCGACACGCGTCGCATTCCCTACAAAGGCAGTACGCCAGCGTTTAATGATCTGCTGGCGGGGCAGGTGCAATATTGCATAGAGTCGGTGCCAATCGGTTTGCAGCATGTGCGCAGCGGCCGGCTGCTGGCGCTGGCCACCACGGGCGGTGCGCGCCTGCCGTTTCTGCCGGATGTACCGATGTTGAAGGAAACATTACCCGGACTGGAAGTCAGCAACTGGTACGGCATGGTGTTGCCCGCAGGTACGCCGCTCGAACGGGTGAACCGGCTGCACGGCGAGATTCTTAAAGTGATGAACATGCCGGAAATTCGCGCGAAGCTGATCGCGCAGGGTACCGATCCGGTGGGCAGCACACCGGCTGAGTTCGCGCGGTTTCGCAAAGCGGAAGAAGGTAAATGGGCGCGCGTGATCAAGGCGGCGAACATTCGACCGCAGTAAGCGAGGAGAAGAATTATTCCATTAAAACAAATAGTTATATGATTCCTTCCATCGCTGAAAAAATTCGCCAGAAGCTCGCCGCGGGTGGCGTGATCACCATGTTCAATCCGGATTTTCAGTCGCCGCGATTGGTGGAGTATCTCGCGAGCTTTGATCTCGACGTGTGCTTTCTCGACGGCGAACGTATGAGTTACGACTTCGAGCGCATCGAAGAAATGACGCGCGCGGCGCATCTTGCGGGCATCGCGTGCATGGCACGCGCGTGGTCGAACGAGCCGGGTTTGATTGTGCGTTACTTCGACTGCGGTCTCGATGGCATGGCGTTTCCGCACATTGAAAATGCTGCCGATGCGCAACGTGTGGTGGACATCGTGCGCTACGCGCGGCCCAAAGATTACGCTGACAAGATCGTGATCGTGATGACTGAAACGCCACAATCCATTGCGCGGCTTGATGAAATTGTTGCCGTGCCTGGCGTGGATGTGGTCAATATTGGCGTCAACGATGTGGCGCTGGCGGCGGGATATCCTGGCCAGCCGGAACACCCCGAGGTGATCAAGCTGGTGGATGAGGCGATTGCGCGCATCCTCAAAGGCGGCAAGCATGTCGCGCTCAACGTACTCACTAATTGGGAAGACCGCATGCCGGTGTTTGTGGGCAAGGGCGTGCGCTGGCTCAACGTACACGCCAATACGTTTCTGGCGCGTGGCGCGCGGCAGTATGTTGATTTACTTCAGCGCAGTAGGGTGGGCAAGTAGTGCGTGTCGTTTTGCTGCTGGCTTGTGGGTGACATCTCAGCGTGTAAGGCTGATGCGGTATTATCTGCCGCTCAACCGGAAGGAAACTCATGGCACAGTATCTCAAGAAGCGTATCCCACAGGAAGTCACCGACGCCATTGATCTGAAAGTGCGGCAGACAGTGGAATCCATTCTCACCGATGTCAAGAAGCGCGGCGACGAAGCCGTGCGCGAAATGTCGCAACAGTTCGACAAATGGTCTCCGACAAACTTTAAATTGTCGAAGAGTGAGCTGGATGCCATTGTGGCAAAAGTGCCGCAATCGACTCTTGACGACATCACATTCGCGCAGGCGCAGATACGCAACTTTGCGCAGCATCAGCGCGCCGCATTGAAAGACATTGAAGTCGAAACCATCCCCGGCGTGAAACTCGGCCACAAGAATATTCCCGTGGACAGTGTCGGCTGTTACGTGCCCGGCGGGCGTTATCCGATGGTGGCATCGGCGCACATGAGTATCGTTACTGCGCGCACCGCAGGCGTGCGGCGCGTTATCGCCTGCACGCCGCCCAATCAGGGCATGCCGCACGCGGAGACGATTGCCGCAATGGTGCTGGCGGGCGCGGACGATATCTATGTGCTGGGCGGCGTGCAGGCGATAGCTGCGATGGGAGTCGGCACGCAATCGATAGCGCCAGTGGATATGCTGGTCGGGCCGGGCAACGCGTATGTGGCTGAAGCCAAGCGCCAGATGTTTGGCAAAGTAGGCATCGATTTGCTGGCGGGGCCAACAGAGATTTTAGTGATCGCCGATGAAACGGCTGATGTGGAAATGATCGCCACCGATTTGCTGGGGCAAGCGGAACACGGCCCCACCAGTCCGGCAATACTCATTACCACGTCGCGCAAACTGGCGGAGGCGCTGCCTGCCGAAATGGAACGCCAGTTGAAAGTGTTGCCAACTGCCGATGTTGCAGGCGTAGCATGGCGCGACTACGGGGAAATCATCCTCGTTGATTCGATCGATGAGGCGGTGAAAGAAGCTGACCTTCAGGCCGCTGAACACGTGGAGGTGCTCACGCGCGAACCACGCTATTTTCTCGAAAAAATGAAGAACTACGGTGCGTTGTTTCTCGGCCCGCAAACCAATGTGTCGTACGGCGATAAGGTGATCGGCACCAATCACACGCTGCCGACGATGGGCGCTGCGCGCTACACCGGCGGCTTGTGGGTGGGTAAGTTTCTGAAGACTTGCACGTATCAGGAAGTGAGTAACGAAGCGAGTGTTGTGGTTGGCGATTATTGCTCGCGGCTGTGCGCCATTGAGCGGTTTTGGGGGCACAAGGAGCAGGCGGATTTTCGCCTGCGGCGCTATGGCCAGCGCAACGTCGGGTTGGGCGCAAAACAGGGGTAACGCATGAATACGCCTGGCAATATCAATCACAAATTCCGACTCGACGGTCGTACGGTGCTGGTTGCCGGTGCGGGCCGCGGCATCGGGCGCGCTTGCGCCATTGCGCTTGCCCATGCAGGCGCGGAGGTGTGGCTGATGTCGCGCACACAAAGCGAGCTGGCGGCAGCCGTAGCCGAAATCAAGGCCGAAGGCGGACGTGCGCATGCCTTGGTGTGCGATGTCACCGATTCCGTTGCGGTGAATCGCGTCATTGCCGCGCTGCCGTCGCTGGATGTGCTGGTCAATAACGCCGGTACGAATATTCCCGAACCGTTTGTGAGCGTCAGCGAAGACCATCTCGACACGGTGCTGAATCTCAATATCCGCGCGATGTTCATCACGGCGCAGGCTGCGGTGAAAAAAATGCTGGAGACACCTGACCGCAAATCGCGTGGCGGCTGCGTGATCAATATCACCTCGCAGATGGGCCATGTTGGCGCACCAACGCGCACTGTTTACTGCCTGACCAAGCACGCGATGGAGGGCTTTACCAAGGCGCTGGCGGTTGAACTTGCGCCGCAAAACATCAGAGTGAATTCCGTTGCCCCGACGTTCCTGGAAACGCCGCTGACGGCGCCCATGTTCGCCAAGCCGGAATTTGCCAAATGGGTGATGGATCGCATACCGCTGGGGCGGCTGGGACAGCTGGATGAAGTGGCGGCGTCGGTGGTTTACGTGGCCTCGGATGCGGCCTCGCTGATGACGGGAACCAGCCTCGTGATCGACGGCGGCTGGACGGCGCAGTAAAGCGTTTTAGCGCCGGTAAAACGTAGGCTTGTTGGTGCGGGTGGGTGCCGCACGTTCGTCTTTATGACGAAAGCTGATGCGGCCTTTGGTCATATCGTACGGTGACATTTCAAGCGTGACTTTATCGCCGGCGAGTATGCGGATGCGGTGCTTACGTATTTTGCCGGAGGCATAGGCGGTGATTTCATGGCCGTTGTCCAGCGTCACGCGAAATATGGTGTTGGGCAACACTTCGTTGACCACACCTTCAAACTCAACCATTTCTTCTTTAGCCAATACGATCTCCGATTCCGGGTTGCAGCTGCCCTGTGTTCTTAAACTGCTTTCAGATTAATCGCCGAGAAGCGGCCATCGTTGCCGCGCTCTGCGTCAAATGATACTTGCTGGTTGTCGGCAAGCGTTTTCATGCCCGCGCGCTCCACAGCCGAGATGTGCACGAATATGTCTTTTGAGCCATCTTGTGGTGAAATGAAACCAAAACCTTTAGTTGAATTGAAAAACTTTACGGTGCCGGTAGCCATGGAATCTCCAGGAAGGTCTGAGTATATTGGCTGCACGCGGAATTGAGCGCAGCATCAAATGACCAATCGAGGAATCCCAACAAGTGCCCGTTGCACGGGCAGGGCTAACCGACAACCAATTTGAGCGCGGGAGTATGGGCGTAGTGGCCTGTTTTAGCAAGTAAAAAGCATACTTTGCGTGCGGCGCAGCAGGCACAAAAGCTATGATTTATTCGGGAAATCGGCTTAAATGCGGTGGCAATGGCGAGGGCTGTGCACAATATGGGCAAGACTGGTGTAATAAGCGGGGTTCAAAGCGGAACAGGAGCTGACCAAATGTCTAGTGTGGTGGGTGATTCAATCACTGTAGTCTCGCTCGGTGCTGGTATCGGCGCACAAATCGACGGCATCAATCTGCGCGAGCCGGTATCTGCGCTAAGCAAAGCACAAATCATGTCTGCGTGGATGCTGCACAAGGTGCTGCGCTTTCGTGGGCAGAAAGGCATGAGCACGCAGCAACTGGTTGATTTTTCCAGGCTTTTCGGTGAGCTTGATCGTGCGCCCACACCGGCGAATAAAACCGGGAAACCGTATCTGGCAGACTTTCCAACCGTCACAGCCATTTCCAACATCGTGGTCGACGGCCAACCCATCGGTGGCCTCGGTGCGTATGAGGCTGAATGGCATACTGACATGTCGTATAACGACCACACGCCAAGCGCCAGCATTTTGTATGCGATTGAAATTCCGCCGAGCGGCGGTGACACCTGGTTCTGCGACATGTACGCGGCTTACGCGCAACTGCCTGCTGAACTCAAGGCGCGCATAGCCCCGTTAAAATGTGTACACGACGCCAGCCGCAATAGCGCAGGCATGCTACGCAAAGGCTGGAAAGAAGTGACCGATCCGCGCGAGACCATCGGCGCGCAACATCCACTGGTGCGCACGCATCCGATCACAAAACGCAAAGCGCTGTTTCTTGGAAGGCGCTTGAATGCCTGCATTCCGGGGTTGAGTCTTGAAGAAAGTGAATCGCTGCTCAATACGTTGTGGTCGCACGCGGTGCGTCCGGAATCTACCTGGGTGCAGCAATGGAAGGTTGGTGATGTTCTGGTGTGGGATAACCGCTGCTCCATGCACCGTCGTGATGCGTTCGATGCCAGCACGCGGCGCTTGATGCATCGCACACAGGTTGCGGGGGATAGGCCA
The DNA here is from genome assembly GCA_947486575.1 of Betaproteobacteria bacterium. GTDB lineage: Bacteria > Pseudomonadota > Gammaproteobacteria > Burkholderiales > SG8-41 > UBA5216. Next base: position 23,052 of record CANKUB010000050.1, read on the forward strand.
TACTAAAATGTTAATAAAAACATTTAGTTACGGTATATTTTGCTACTTGGCGCAGGTCTGAGATTTACCTTCTACCAGCGTCGATAAACGCAATCGGCGCAACGCAGCAGAGCGCAACCAGGCAACGCTGGCAATCACCACCGCCAGTACGGCCAACACTACTACCGCGCGCGGCGCGCCGAGCCAATCTGCGCACAGGCCGGAGCTTAATCCGCCCAGCGCCATCATGGCTGGAAACATCGGCAGCAGGCTCGCCACGCGTCCACGCATCGCCTGTGGCGCGCTCATTTGCAGCGCGGTGTGATTGCTGCTCATATTGATCATTTCAGCGGCGCCGGCAATCACCAGAAAAAACATCGCCACAACCATGTGCGTGCTTAACGCAAAACCCACCAGTGCGCAGGCGAAGGTACAAATCGCCAGCAACTGCGTTAAGCCGATGTGATCAAATCGTGCTGTCCACACCGAGGCCGCGCCACCCAGCACGCCGCCCGCGCCTACGGATGACAGCAGCAGCCCAAGTCCTTCCGGCCCGGTGTGGAACACCTGTACCGCGAACACCGGCATCAGCGCACTTAACGATGGAATCAACAGCAGCGCGGGCACCATCCCCAGCAGCAACATTACACGCGCCACCGGGTCCGTCACCGCGTAACGCAGGCCTTCGAGCATATCGGCGCGCGCTGTGGTTTTTGGCGCACGGCGCGCCTCTTCAAAGGGCGTGTTGAGTGTCACTGCGAGCGCCACCACGGCCAGATAGAGCACACCTTGCAGCGCGAAATTCCACGCGGCGCCCACCCACGCAATCAGAAAGCCCGCCGCAGCCGGGCCTGCCGTACGCATCATGCTGAACGCAATACTGTTTAACGCTACCGCATTGGCTATATCGGCGCGCGGTACTGTGCCGAACACCAGCGTATTGCGCAAAGTGCGATCAAACACCATGCCCACGCCCGACAGCAAGGTAAATGCAAACAGGTGCCATACCTGTAATCGGTTCAGCGCCAGCCCCGCCGCAATTGCAAACGATACGGCGACTACGATCAACTGGCTGCATGCGAGGGCGCGTCGCCGGTCAAAGCGATCGGCCACCAGGCCTGAAACCGGCGCCAGCAGCAACATCGGAATTGCGCGCATGGCAAGCACCGCGCCGAGCAGCGCACCGGAATTGGTCAGGTCATAGACGACCCAGCCCAGCGTGGCGCTTTGCACCCATTGCCCGCCGGTGGAGCAAAACGTACCTATCCACAGGCGGCGAAAATCGCGGTGGCGCAGGGCGGCGAGGTGAGAAGCGAGGAGGGACAAGTGCCAGTGCTCACATGTTTATGCAGGATTGCGCGCAATAGTAGCAATGCTGGCATACGCGCTTATGTACGACTTCAAACAAAAAAGCCGGGCGAAGCCCGGCTTTTTTGTGACGCAATGTAAAGCTTAAGCAGCCTGAATATTGCTGGCTTGCTTTTTGCCTTTGTTGCCGTCGGTGATGTCGAAGGTAACTTTCTGGCCTTCTTTCAGGCTTTTGAAGCCTGACATGTTGATTGCGGAGAAATGCGCGAAAAGGTCTTCGCCGCCGCCATCAGGAGTAATAAAGCCAAAGCCTTTTGCATCGTTAAACCACTTAACTGTACCGGTTGCCATGTGCGCGTTCCTTAGAAATGTAGAGATTTAGAGTTGAGGTAATCGAGGGCAAGCATACGAACAAATGAAACTAGAACTTAGATTGCCCTCTTCAATGTTTAGGTCTCAAAGCTTCCCAAGGACGAACATCCAACAACACCGGAAAATCCAAACCTTTAGTACTCGGATACTCGGAAATCAAACACCGTGCGGCATTATACACACAATTAATTTTGTGGGTATTTGTCTGATTAATGGGGAGTTTTAGGTATTCGGGCGACGGGTGGGCTATTTCTGGCGGCAAACCGGTAATGACGTGTGGATGGCGGCTGAACGGTGCATTCGGCATCAGGGTTTTGCCCTGTTTCGGTAGTCTTGGCGGGATGCTCAGGCAACGAAAGTAGGGTTATGATGCGAAAACCGTGCTTTGCGGGCCAATTTTCCCAATTTGCCGCAATAGTTTGTTGCGTAATTGCTGATTTTAATGCCTTGGAGGGCCAAAATGAAGATTGCAAATAACGTCACCGAGTTAGTCGGTAACACGCCACTGGTGCGCATCAACCGGCTCACCCAGGGCTGCGCGGGCGAGGTGTTGGCGAAGCTGGAGTTTCAAAATCCGGCACACAGCGTTAAAGACCGCATCGGATTGTCGATGGTTGAAGCTGCCGAAAAAGCCGGGCAGGTCAAACCGGACACGATTTTTCTGGAGCCGACGAGCGGCAATACGGGCATCGGTCTTGCGATGGTGTGCGCAGCACGCGGTTACAAATGCACGATCATCATGCCCGATACCATGAGCAAAGAGCGGCGCATATTGTTGCGTGCGTATGGCGCGGAGTTGGTGCTGACGCCGGGTGCTGAACGCATGCCGGGTGCGATTAAAAAAGCGGAAGAGATGGCGGCTGCCGATAAGCGATATCTGATTCCGCAGCAGTTTGAAAACCCGGCGAACCCCGCGGTGCATCGCGCAACAACGGCTGAAGAAATCTGGCGTGATACCGATGGCAAAGCGGATATTCTGGTTTCGGGCATCGGCACCGGCGGTACCATCACCGGCGTGGGTGAAGCGTTGAAAGCGAAAAAGCCTTCGTTTCAATGCGTGGCGGTGGAGCCGGACGCGTCGGCGGTACTCTCAGGCGGGCCGGCCGGGTCGCACCCGATACAGGGTATCGGCGCGGGCTTTATCCCGAAGGTGCTTAACGTCAAAATTTACGACGAAATCGTGCGTGTGAAAAACGATGACGCGATGAACATGGCGCGTCGCATGGCCAAAGAAGAAGGTCTTCTCGTGGGCATTTCGTCGGGTGCAGCGGTGTGGGCCGCGATTGAAGTGGCTAAACGCGAAACGAGCAAAGGCAAAATGATCGTGGTGATTATTCCGTCATTTGGTGAACGCTATTTGAGCACGCCGTTGTTTGCGGGGCTGGCGGATTAATCAACGGGCTCTCCCGTAAGCCGGGAGAGCCTGTGCTGATTACGCCGTTGCCAGCAGCTCCACCTCAAACACCAGTGTCGCATTTGGCGGAATCACGCCGCCAGCGCCGCGTGCGCCATAGCCGAGATCGGGTGGAATGGTCAGCTTGCGTTTGCCGCCGACTTTCATGCCTTGCACGCCCTCGTCCCAGCCGCGTATGACGCGTCCGCCACCCAGTGGAAACACAAACGGGTCTTCGCGGTCTTTGCTGGAGTCAAATTTCTCACCGCTGGTGAGCCAGCCGGTGTAGTGTACGGTTACGTCTTGACCTGCGCTGGCTTCTGCGCCGCTGCCGACGGTCATGTCTTCGATGATGAGTCCGCTTGCCGTGGTTGTAGTTGATGCCATGACGATTCCTTGTGTCGATTGTGTATGAAAGGCGGCATTATGCCTGCGAGTATTGACGGCGGTCACGCTCGCATTAGGTAATAGCTCACGTAATATGAACTTTTGCAGTGGTAAGACTGGGGTAAGTAAGCTTTGAGACACTATCCCTTGGCTCAATGTAATCCTGTCACAGTGTGTTTTGGTGATGTATCGTCGAATTCTGCGGCTATCCTGCCTGATGTAGTGTGGTATTTAAAATTATTTGGAGTTACTTGTGGCTAAACTGACCGGATATTTTGTTTCGTTGTTGATGTTGGGTGCGGCTCAGGTCGCCTGTGCGGCTGATATAGTCGATGCACCCATACCCGAGCCTAACTATGTCGGGATTCTTGTTTTTCTAGGGCTTTTTGTTGGCGTCGGCGGATGGTTCATGTGGAAAGTCATGCGTAATAAAGGTGATGGCGACAAAAAGTAATACGCACGGTCGCCCAGCAAAAACGCGCTCATCGGGCGCGTTTTTTTGTGCCCTGTTGTGCCTTTTCCATCCGTTGCGGCGTGTAAACTGGGGCATCGAAAAGCACGAAATTATCCCTGATGCCCAGGGCCAGGCGCTATTGATGTGAGTGCTGAAATTAAATATAAGTATTTGTTTATATTGATATTTTTTATTGCAACATGGCGCTGAAAAAAGCTGCCGGGTGCGTGAAACCGCTGCCTTTGCAGAAGCCTTGGCATGTCTATATTTTGCGCTGCGCCGACGGCACGTTTTATACCGGTGTTGCGATGGATGTCGCACGTCGTTTGGCGCAGCACAACGGTGTGCTGGCGAAAGGCGCACGCTACACCCGTTCGCGGCGACCGGTGAATCTTGCGTATCAGGAAAAAGCCACGAATCGTTCCGCCGCCTGCAAGCGCGAATACGCTATCAAGCAACTCAGCCGTGGTGAAAAAATCGCCTTGATGGCAAAGTCAATCAAGCTGGCGGAATCATCGCAAAAACCGCGTCGCCAAAGCGTTGGCGCGCCGCGTCGTGCAAAGGCTTGACGGCTTGCTTGAAGGCCGCGCGCGCTTCAGGCGTGAGTTCCACAACCTCGCCGCCTGCGGCTTCTATGGCATTACGTGCGAGGCGTTCTTCTTCTACTGCGAACGCGCGTTGCGCCAGCACGGCTTTACGCGCTGCGGCGTGCATGCCGCTTTGCAACGCAGCAGGCCAGCGATCAAATTGCGCGCGATTCATATAAATGCCGCGTGAGTGGTAGCAATGTGCAGATAACGTGTGATAGCGGTGCACTTTGTGTGCGTTGTAATCAACGGTGTTGGCCAGTGGATTTTCCTGACCATCAACTGCGCCCGAAACGATCGCTTCCAGTCCGGGCTTGAGATCCAGCGGGCAGGGCGTAGCCCCCGCCAGTTCAAAACTGCGGCGATGAATTTCGCCCGGCATCAGGCGGATTTTCATGTCTTTCATATCCGCCAGCGTGCGCACGGGGCGCACTTGATTTGAGATATGCCGGTAGCCGTTTTCAAAAAAGCCGAGCACGCGGTAAGCCGGAATTTTTGCTTCAATACTGCGCGCCATCCATGCGCCAAATTCGCCATCGATGGCAGCGCGTGCCTGATCGAGTTGGTCGAACAAAAACAACAGATCAACGAAATCCAGTTCCGGCACACGGTCGGCAATGTAACTGGTGGATTGATACATTAGCGACAGCACGCCGTCCTCCGCCATCCAGAATAAATCAGCGGCCTTGTAGCCGAAATCCATCACGTTCCACACATAATGCACGGCGACATCGTTGCCGAATTGCGCAGCGAGCGTGTCACCAATCACTTTGATGCCACGGCTGCACGTGGTGTTGGGCGGGCCGTAGCCGCCGAGGGTGATACGAATGGGATTGCTCATGGATGGATTCCAAAGATTGAGGCCGCATTCTAACTGACGGGATGTCGAAATCACGAGATGTCGAAACGAAGTAAGGCCAGTGTTAACATCATCGCTGGAGGCAAATATGACCCATGAACTGAGCAAGCCAGCAGCCGATGTTTTTGAAGCCGCACGCACAAGACGTTCAATCCGTGCATTCAAAGCAGACGCAATACCCGCTGAAACATTGCGTGAAATTGTTGCGCTGGGCCGGCATGCGCCCAGTGGTTCGAATATTCAGCCGTGGCGCGTGCATGTGTTGACGGGCGCGACGTTAAAGCGCGTCGGCAGCGCAATTCAGCAGGCGTTTTTGAACGACGAAAAGGACCACAAGCGCGATTACAACTACTACACCGAGCCGATTGAAGAGCCGTACCTCGCACGGCGGCGCGCGTGCGGCTGGGGATTGTATGGCACGCTCGGTATTGGGCGCGGCGATCATGAAAAATCCAAGGCGTATCGCGCCAGCAATTATGTTTTTTTCGATGCCCCGGCGGGCCTGGTGCTGACCATCGACCGCACGCTCGAAGTGGGCAGTTGGTTTGATTACGGCCTGTTCGCACAGACGCTGATGCTCGCTGCCCGCGCGCGCGGGCTGCACACCTGCGCGGAAGCGTCGATAGCCAGTTACCCTGACATCGTGCGGCGCGAACTGGGTATTACACGCGACTGGACCATCATGTGTGGCATCGCGATGGGTTATGCGCAGGATGACGCGGTGGTAAATACTTTTCAGCCCGAGCGAATTGCGCTCGAAGATTACGCAACGTTTTACGATTGATCAGACGATGCGGAAGGGTCGGTATGAATAAATGGCTTTTTAGCACGATATGCGTATCAGCGTTGGTGGCGTCTAGCGCGGGGTTTGCTCAGCCAGATGCCGCATTTCCATCAAAACCGGTGCGTATGGTCATCCATATCGGTCCCGGCAGCAGCATGGATATCATTGGTCGCGTACTGGGTCAGAAAATGAGCGAGGCGTGGGGCCAGCCGCTCATCGTAGATAATCGCGCCGGCGCGGGCGGCGCCATAGGCATGGACGTGGTGGCCAAAGCGCCGCCCGATGGTCACACGATTCTGTTCGGCTCAGGCAGCATGGCCATCGCGCCGTCGTTTTACAAAAAACTGCCGTTCGATGTGCTGCGTGATTTCGAACCTGTTACGCAGCTGACGTCGCGCTATAACGCCTTGGTGGTGCCGGTGAGTTCGCCGCTGAATTCGGTTAAGGAGGTGATCGCAATGGCCAAAGCGAAACCCGGGCAGGTGAGCTACGGCTCCGGCGGCGGTACCGGCAGCTCGGATCATCTGGCCGGCGAACTGTTTGGTCTGATGGCGGGATTGCAGCTACTGCACGTGCCTTACAAGAGCGGCCCGCAGGCAATGACTGATTTGATCGGTGGCCAATTGACCATCTACATGGGCGGCGTGCCGGTCAATCTGCCGATGATCAAATCCGGCAAGCTGCGGCCGCTGGGTGTGAGCAGCCTGAAACGTATTTCCCAGTTGCCGGATGTGCCCACCATTGCAGAAGCCGGTGTGCCGGGATTTGAAGTCAATGTGTGGTACGGCTTGTTTGCGCCGCGCGGCACGCCGCAAAAAATTGTGGCGAAGATTTCCGCGGATGTGAGCCGTATCGTGAAGGCGCCTGAAATGCGCGAACGTTTTGCCGGTTTGGGGGCGGATTCCGAGGGCACTACGCCTGACGCCTTCAGAAGTTACTTTCGTGCTGATGTGGAAAAGTGGAGCAAGGTTGTGAAAGCCGCAAAGATTTCAGCCGAGTGACACGGCATGAAAACGTTGTTGATTGTCTACCACAGCATGACCGATGGCGCGCGGCAGATGGCGGAAGCCGCGGCGCGTGGCGCAGCGCACGAAGCCGGCGTGCAGGTGCAGCTTGTGCCCGCGCGTAAGGCCGTAGCCGAAGACGTGTTGCAGGCGCAGGGCTATATTTTTGTGACGCCGGAAAATCTGGCTTCCATGTCCGGCATCATGAAAGACTTTTTCGACCGTACTTATTATGCGGCGTTGGACAAGATTGCCGGGCGTGCGTACGTCGCGCTGATATGCGCGGGCAGCGACGGCGCAAACGCCGTGCGGCAGATTGATCGCATCTGCACCGGCTGGCGGCTGCGCAAGGCAGCCGAGCCGATCATTGTCTGCACGCATGCGCAAACGCCGGAGAAAATTCTTGCGCTAAAAGTTATTGGCGCAGAAGATTTAAAACGTTGCGAGGATGTCGGTGCCGCGCTGGCAGCCGGTTTGGCAATGGGTGTGTTTTGAACATGAGTTGATCATAACTTGAGAGTGCGGAGTTTACCCCGGGCGAGATCTTATGTGGCCAAGCGGAACATCTCCATGGTCGCGTGATCTTGCCTTTCGAAGATGAATTTCTCGA
>CANKUB010000051.1 GCA_947486575.1 Betaproteobacteria bacterium
CCGCAAGTGCCGAGCACGATATCGTAAATACCGTGTTCGATGATCGGAGCGGATACTACGTAATCCAATCCCCTTCTGTTTAAGCCAACGGCTGAAACAGGCAGCAAGCAATACGTGTCGATAAATCGAATACCGGGCAACTCAAGAAGCAGGTGCCCGCCGGGTATTTCCTGCTGACGTTCACGCTGCCCGCTGAATTGCGGGCGCTGGCCCGAGCGCATCAGGGCATCGTCTACGAACTGCTCATGCAGTGTAGCTGGCAGACGGTGCGCACCTTTAGCCAGAACGACAAACGTCTTGAGGGCACCCCCGGCGCCATTGCGGTTTTGCACACGAACACGCGGCGGCTCGATTACCACCCCCATGTGCATCTGGTCATGCCTGCGGCGGCGATCGACGGCAAGCGCAGGCAATGGCGAACCAAACAGCCCAAGGCCAAGGGCGCTTATCTGTTCAACCACAAGGCGTTGGCCAAGGTGTTTCGGGCGAAGATACTGGCGGGCATTGAAGCCGCCGGCCTGACGCTTCCGGCGCGCTACCCGGGCCAGTGGGTGGTGGATTGCAAATCCGTGGGCAGCGGTGCGAAGGCGCTGATTTACCTGGGCCGCTACCTGTACCGGGGCGTGATTCGCGAGAAAGATATCGTCGCCTGCCGTGATGGCCAGGTGTGTTTCCGCTATTGCGATGCAAAGACGAAGGCGATGTCATGCCGGACGGTGACTGGGGCGCATTTCCTGTGGCTGGTGTTGCAGCACGTGTTGCCCAAGGGGTTTCGACGCGCGCGTAACTTTGGGTTCCTGCACCCGAACTGCAAACGGCTGATCGCCTTGCTGCATGTGCTGCTGAAGTTTGTTCCCGTGCCGCTGCCGCCAAGGCCGCGCCCGCCCGTGCCGTGTCCTTGTTGCGGGGCGGCGATGAGGATTGTGAAGACGCGAATCCGGCCCTTGTTCCAAACACTGGCGCCAGGGCCGACTGCCACTGTTGCCGCCGCAGGAGTGCATTGAGGGTGTAGACATGCACCGGCTGGCGGACCACGGGCATCAGCGCCCGTAAGCTGAGGAATCTGCTCGCGTTGAATCGGTGTTTTACCGGACAGTCCGCGCCTCAATCGCGCTGCGAGCGCGAGGTTAACGCGACATGAACGTGGATGCACGCCGCAACCGGGATTCACCCGTCCGGCCTTATCTGAAGTCGCGGTAATTTCCGAGGAGATATTTTCTGTGAGGCCCGACCGGCGCTCAGGGGCCGGGCTCGTCCAACAAACGGTTCAGATCGCGGCTGCGCTTCGCTTGCGCGATCTAACCTTAGTCGATAGGCACCGTTGGCTACAATCTGGGCTTCGGACCGTGCAATTCACTGGATATCTCGTACCGGCGCGCGCAGTCATTGACTTTGCAATCGCCGAGTTTTGCGGCACCCGGATTTAAGTATGTGGTCAATCAGTTCAATCTGGTTTACTTGATGCGTTTCTAGAAGGACGAACGATGGTTTCGATGCACTGTATTTATCGCGCCGCTTTGATAGCGCTGACCGTTTTAGTGGCCGGCTGCGGTGGCGGCGGCGGAGACAAGGGCGGGGCCGCTGGCGTCGATGTTTTTCCAAAGGCGCCAGACGCCGAGAGTATACCGGTGGGGCTAGACCGGTTTCTTTTGTTTCCCAATCCATTGCTGCTGGCTTCTGGTGCATTTGAATCGGATACGCTGGCCTACGCGCAGGCTTATTTTGCTGCGATTGATCCCACCAATGCGAAAGACACACTGGATAAGTGGAAGACTGCCAACGGTTTTAACAGTGGCACCGGTACTCAGGTTTCAGTCGTGTTTGGCGACGTGCGCGATCTCGGATATGGCCGACGGCTCACTGTACGCCAGAATCTGGACGGTACCGTAGCCGCTTATGTTGATAACTATCTGGTCAATGCGGCGGCAGGCTATACGTATACCAGCGTCAACCTGGATGCAGCCGTAGCATCCGCATCCCGCTATCACATTGGCACGAATGCCATTGAATTTAGTCCCGGCCCTGCGGGTGGTGCGAGTTTTGCCAAGTTTTACAATTTTTCCCCAGCGGGTGTGCGTTCAACGGCGGTTGATCTCGATGGTCGAGGCGAGAAGGCGATGCCAGGGCCGTGCATCAGTTGTCACGGTGGCAGGATGGATGCGTTGACGCCGCCCGCAGCCGGTGGCAACCCGTTATTTGCGCTGGTGCAGTATGCAGTGTCAGGCGCGCGCGGTGACTTGCAAGCACGCTTTCATCCCATTGAGGTCAGTGCGCTTGATTTTTCAAGCACGCCCGGATTCACTCGCGCGGCTCAAGAGTCGGCGCTGAAGCAAATCAACCGGATGGTACTTTGCACATACCCGATTCCTGCAGCGACGGCGTTTCCCGAAGATGCTTGTCGGCCAATTGCCAGTCCCAATGAATGGCAAGGCACGCCCGCAGCCGACCAACTGAAAGACGCTTACGGCGGTAATGGATTGCCCAATGCGGTTTACTCGGATACCTTCGTTCCGGCGTCGTGGGCCGCCGCCGGACAGTCGTCTTTGTATACTACTGTCGTCGCCCCGGCTTGCCGGGTTTTTCATGCGCTGCGTGGAACCGGCAGACAATCCGACATCGACTTTGAAACCTATTCAGGATGGAAATCGTACGCAGACCGCATCAAGGTGAATGTGTTTGATCGCGGTAACATGCCGCTGGCGCGCATTATCTTCCAGAAATTTCACGGGTCGAGCATGTCTCCCGCACTGGCGGCCTATCTCCAGAGTCAGGGGTTCAGCACCAGCGGCGCCATTCCAGGTGGGCCGATTGCGGATCCAGGCCCGGATCGGGTTGTGAAGCAAGGCGCTGTTACATTGTCGGCCAGCATGAGCTTGTATGCGACATCCTATCAGTGGTCGATAATTTCGGGTCCGCCGGGTGCTACATTAACCAATGCAACCTCTGTGCAGCCGACCTTCACTTCCATCGCTGATGGCGCGTATGTGGTTCAGCTTGTTGCGAGCAGTGCCACGGCTGCCAGTGCTCCTGTGCAGCAGCGTATTGTGGTCAATAACGCTTTGACACCTGCGCCGACCGCAATCCGGTTCAGTGACATCAAGAACGTATTGCAAGGTGTGACTGCACCTGCTGCCGGTTGCTCAGGTGGCGGATGTCATGGGCCGGCACCCCAAGCGCCGTTACGCTACGACAACTATGACCGCGATAATAATGGAACATCAGGGGATGCAACGGACGACTTGTGGTTTTACACCGAAGTTCGTGGCCGCATCAATTTCACGGATATCTCAGGCAGTGCGCTGCTACGCAAGCCGTCGGGTAATCATCACAATGGGTTACTGCGTCCCGGATTTGATACGACACTTGCGCCGGGTGCGGCAGGCCGCGTTCACTATGACATGTTCGTTAACTGGATAGCGAACGGCGCCCCGCAGTAATAGCGCACGCTACGCTGCAATCACAGCGTATGTGTGGGCTCCGCGCCGGGTCTGACTTAGTAGGTCCGACGGGGTGCGTTATAAATATCCTTCGGGAACACAAACGGCGGACTGCGCCCCACCAGCGTTTCAATCAGCATCAGTTCCTGATCAGTGTGATTGACGAAGGGTGCATTGCGAATATTCTTGCCACGCCCCTCGTCTGCCAGAATATAGACGGGCCGGTCATGCTGCTTGGCCGCGATGGTTTCTTTGCTGTCCGGATCTTTGTTGGCGCTGACCTCGGTTATGCCGTAGCAGGTGCAAAAATACGTGCGATCGGGTTCCGCTTCCATATAAAAACCTGTTCCCCGAATACCGATGGTGGCGGTGCCCGTCGTAACGTTTATGCGCGTATTGCGTGACACTGATAGCACTTTGCCTGCAAGCATGCGCAAGCCGCTCATCACCGATGTAGTGGAGGTGGCTGCCCCCGGCGCAGTTTCAAGCGTCATGCGGCTGTCGGCGCGCATGATCATGGAGTGCCCGCCGGATACAAAAACCAGCTCGCTTTTGGGTCCCGTTTGCAAGGTATCGCCGGGATTGACCTTCGTTTGCAGGGTAGCTGGCGTGCCATTGACGCTTGCCGTACCATCGATTCGGTAGATGGATTGTCCTTCTGGCAATTTATCCGGTTTGCTACCGAAAACGCTGGCGGCCAAAGCCGAAACAGACTGCGGCAAAAAAGCGCCGAATACCAACAATTGAATCAGCGTGCGCCGCCGAGGATCATCCGTGTCGTCAAAGCGTTTCATTCGCATTCGATTCTCATCCAGTAGCGGTTAAAGGCCATAGAATTTGCGGCTGCATACGGGGCACAACTGTAGAAGTAGCGTAGCACAGCAGCCGTTGAAATTAGTATTAACAAAATCACACAATATTGTAAACGATAGCCCGTGTCGCTGCACGATAGCGTTAATAAAAACGTAATAAAAACAGATGCTTGCGATAGGCGCTAATCCAGGCGCACTTTGACCTGGGATTGCACATCGCGCCAGCGTTTGTCTTCTGATTCCAGCAGCTTCAGAAAATCCGCTGGTGTGCCAGGTGTGGGATCGAATGTCTGCGCGGTGAAGCGGTCTTTCACGTCCGACGACTGGATGGCTCTGCTTATCTCGCGATTAAGTGTTTCGACGATTTCTTTGGGCATTCCAGCGGGGCCAAGCATGCCGTACCATTGAAACGAGACAAAATCTTTCACGCCGGATTCCACAAACGTTGGTACGCTGGGCAGCAGCGGATGCCGCTGTGCGCTGGTGATGGCAAGTATTTTTAGGCGGTTGGACTTGATGAATGGCATGGCCGCAGGCACGGCATTCATCACCAAGGGGATTTGTCCGCCTACCGCATCCGACAGCGATGGCCCGCCACCTTTGTATGGCACATGGTTCAATGTCAAGCCGGTTTTAAGCCGCAGCCATTCGTAGAGCATGTGCGGGCCACTGGCGAGTCCGCTGGATCCGATGGCGAGTTTTTCGGTTTGCGTGCGTGGCATCGCCAGCAGATCTTTCAGCGAATTTGCGCTGAACGAGGGGTTTGCGCACAGCGCCTGCGGCGACGTGGCAATCAGATTCAATGGTGTGAAATCCTTGATGGCGTCGTATTTCTGCTTGCTGTAGACCAGTGCGTTGATGGTGTGCGGCGCGTCGGCCAGCAAAATGGTGTAGCCGTCGGCGGGCGCTTTGGCGGCGATTTCGGTGCCGATCAATCCGGTGGCGCCGGGGCGGTTATCAATCACAAAAGTCTGGCCGAGATATTCATTGAGCTTGGCGCCGATAGCGCGACCTGTGATGTCAGAGCCGCCGCCGGGCGGATACGGCACGACCATGCGCACCGGGCGCGACGGATATTTTTCTGCGGCGTGTACATAAACGGCTGCGCCCATTGCGGCAATGATCGACAGACTGTGGAACAAACGATTCATGATTCCCCTCGTGAAAGCTCAGCGCCCAGCCGCGCGCCTGAAAACGATGTCGCCATAATACGCCAACGTGCTTTCGCCGGTGTTGTCCGTATCCGTCATTACTGCAACCGAGGTGATGCGACCGGGTTCTTCGCCAAACGCGCGGCGGTAATCATCAGCCACGTTGCGCAGCATGTTTTGCCACTCGCCAACATTACGATCGCCGGATTCGGCGACAATCATTTTGATGCGTGAGGTATGCAGATTGGGCAGCACGGTATCAATTGGTGCGCGATTTTCCCAGATGTACATCAGTGTGGCGTAGGGCATGCGCTGGCCGGTGAGCAGGCGCACGTTGTCGTTGAACATGCGATCGTCCAGCGGCAGCGAGTCAGTGTCACCTGCGAACGTCACCACCACGCGCACGGGCGAGTCTTCCAGATGTCGGGTGCGATTGTCGGCAGTTTTGATGAGCGCGGTAGTTTTCCATTGCCAGGCCAGCAGCGGAAAATCACGCGGGTCGATATTGAGCCGATGCACCAGACCTGACGCGGATGAATCCGCCTGCGCTTTTACGACGGTGCGACCGTTGTACTCAACAAGTTTATATTGCGTGGGTTTTTTGAATTTGGATAGCGTCCAGCGCCGCCAGCCGTCAGGGAGTGTGGCTTCGTCGCCGGGTTTATTCTTGGAAAATATCTTCACATACGGCAGCGCCAATTCCGTCGGGCCGTTAGGCGTGGATGCACAACCTGCGAGCAGTAGAGCGAAGGTGGCCGCTAAGCGTACAAAAGGCAAAATTCCTCCAGCACTCGTGTTGTTGTAGCCGTGTCGTGGCGGCGGATTTTAAACAACTTCTGCGGCGCGTGCGATTGTTAGTAGCGTATTTTGTAACTATTTGTTTTTATTTATTATTTTGTAACAACCATTTCGCGGGCCAGTGGCGGATTGGCGGCGAAGTAGCGTTTGATGCCAGCGAAAATCGCTTCGGCCATTTTAGTTTGATACGCGTCATCGTTCAGACGGCGTTCTTCATCCGGGTTGGTGATGAACGCGGTTTCCACCAGTATCGATGGGATATCGGGTGATTTCAACACGGCAAAACCGGCCTGCTCAACCTGATTTTTATGCAGCTTATTGATGGTGCCTACCTCGCCGAGCACGGCTTTGGCGAGTTTCAGACTGTCGTTGATGGTGGCGGTTTGCGAGAGATCGAGCAACGTTTGTTTGAGGAATGGGTCGGGTACATCGAGATTTACGCCGCCAATCAGATCAGCCTCGTTCTCCTTGCGCGCCAGCCAGTTTGCTGCGGCTGACGTAGCGCCGCGTTCCGACAATGCAAAAACTGACGAGCCACGTGCTTCTGGGCTAGTGAAGGCATCCGCGTGCACTGAAACAAACAAATCGGCATTGGCGCGCCGTGCTTTGATTACACGTGTGTGCAATGGCATGAAGAAGTCGCCATCGCGTACCATTAGTGCGCGCATGTTGGGTTCCTGCTCGATGCGCTCCTTGAGTTTGCGCGAAATGGCCAGCGTGACGTCTTTCTCCCAGGTGCCGTTTTTGCCGCGTGCGCCGGGGTCTTCGCCGCCGTGGCCAGCATCAATGGCAATGGTGATCATGCGGTTGGGTCTGGTCGTGCCTGGGCTGCGCGTTGCTGCGCGAGCGGTTTTTTCAAGCGTGGGGGTAGGGCGCGCTTCAACCAGCGCAGGCGCGGCAGCGGCAGGCGGTACCGGTGCAGGGGGTGTCGCTTCCAGCGGACGCTCGTTCCGTTCCAGCGCCAGCATGAGTGGATCGGGCGGTTCCAGCGGGTAGATGTCGAGTGCCAACCGGTGTGCGTAACCGGCCACCGGCGCCAGCGCAAATACCTGTGGCTTGACTTCGGATTTCAAATCGAACACCAGCCGTACCACACCGGGCTTGAACTGGCCGACACGCACGGATTTTACGTAAGGGTCGTTCGCACCGATTTTTTCGTTCAGGCCGGTGAGTGCCGCAGTCAGCGCAACGTTTTCCAGATCAAGCACCAGCCGCTCGGGATTTTTCAGACTGAACATCTGATGACGCATAGGCTGCGGCGATTCCAGCGTGACGCGGGTGTAGTCGGAGGCGGGCCACACGCGGACAGCGGCTATCTGCACCTGCGGAAGTTGTGCGAATACGGTCGCGGCAAAACCCAGGCCGCCCAGCACTAGCAGGCAAAGCAGGAAGGTGGTAAGGGCAGATTCGCGTGCATGGCCCAGCCACGCCAGTGGCGAGCGGGGCTCACGCGAAACTAAAGTTGAAGCCTTTTCAAACACGATACGCCCGCCTCCGAGTCAGCGAAGATCGAAACGTTTCTCCCCGATGCGGCCCCTTCAATTACCTGCAAATCAATTTTCAGATCCGCTATCGGCAAACCAGTCGCTTTATCCGGCCATTCCACGATACAGACCGACTGTGGGTTGAAATATTCCCTGAAGCCGGTTTCCTCAAATTCTCGCGATTTTTTGGAGCCTGTGAACCTATAGAAATCAAAGTGATACAAGTATAACCTAGAAACTTCATAAACTTCAACCAGGGTAAAAGTCGGGCTTTTGACCTTGCCTTTGAAGCCCAGTCCGCGCAGCAAGCCGCGTGCCAACGTGGTTTTTCCGGCTCCAAGCTCGCCGACCAGATAAATCACTAAACCGGGCGCAATCGCAGTGGCCAGCGCAGCACCTAAATCTAAGGTGTCGGCTTCGGCGGGGAGCGAACGGGTAAACTGGGGCATATGGAGATTTCAGGTGATAACGATTTAGACGCGCTCGCGCACGACATTAAACAATGGGCACGCGAACTGGGTTTTCAACAAACCGGCATTGCTGATTGTGATCTATCGGCAGCGGAACCACGTTTGCTGGCTTGGCTCGAAAAAGGTTGGCACGGCGACATGGATTATATGGCACGTCACGGCACTGCTCGTAGTCGACCGTATGCGCTGGTGCCCGGTACGCTGCGGGTGATCTCCGCGCGCATGGATTACCTGCCTGATGGCGCGCGCAAAATCGAAGAGGTGCTGGGCGAGCCGGGCCGCGCTGCCATCGCGCGTTACGCGCTGGGACGCGACTATCACAAGGTACTGCGCAGCCGCCTGCAACAACTGGCCGATCGCATCACCACCGCAGTTGGCGAATTTCAGTATCGCGTGTTCACGGACAGCGCGCCGGTCATGGAAGTCGAACTCGCCACCAAAGCAGGCATCGGCTGGCGTGGCAAACACACGTTGCTGTTGAACCGCGAGGCGGGTTCGTATTTTTTTCTGGGCGATATCTATACGGATCTGCCGTTGCCCGTGGACAAGCCGCAAGTCGAGCATTGCGGGACCTGCAGCAAATGCATCAGTGTGTGCCCGACGCAGGCCATTGTCGCGCCGTATCAACTGGATGCGCGGCGTTGCATTTCGTATTTGACCATAGAACACAAAGGTACTATTCCCGAAGCCTTGCGTCCACTGATCGGCAACCGGGTTTACGGCTGCGACGACTGCCAGATGGTGTGCCCGTGGAACCGCTTTGCGCAGACGAGCAAGGAACTGGACTTTGCGGTACGCAACGGGCTGGATAACGCGACCCTGGCGGAATTATTCGCCTGGAGCGAGAACGAGTTCAAAGACAAGCTGGCGGGTAGCGCGATACGGCGCATTGGCTATGAGCGCTGGCTGCGCAATCTCGCGGTGGGGCTGGGGAATGCGCTACGGGTGCTGGGGGACGAGGCGCAACGGCGCGTGATTCGCGATTCGTTACTGGCTAAGGCTGATCATCAATCTGCTCTGGTGCGTGAGCATGTGGCCTGGGGGCTACGCACATAGTTTGTGCTGCTCGAGATGTTGAGATGGAATATGCAGGAGCGGCAGGACGAAATTTCTCGTAAAATTCGAAGCTTCCTTCATTCTTCCCATTGCCAAACGATGACTGATATTCAAGCCGCAGCCAGCACAAGCCACTTTATCGAAGCCAATGGCGTGCGGCTGCATTACCTCAATTACGGCAAGGCAGGACAACGGCCTATGTTGTGCGTCCACGGCGGCGCTGCACACGCACACTGGTTTGACTTCGTTGCGCCCGGTTTGACGCCGAACCATCAGGTGTATTCGATGGATTTACGGGGGCATGGCGACAGCGCTCGGGCTGCACCGCAGACCTACGCATGGAAAACCTTCAGCGACGATGTTAACGCCCTGGTGGAAAAACTTGATCTGCGTGACTACGTGCTGGTCGGCCATTCGATGGGCGGTATGGTATCGCTGGTTCATGCAGCGGCGTACCCGGGGCGTATCGGGGCACTTGTCGTCATCGACAGCGTCATGTTGATGCCCATGGAGCGCGTTACTAGGATGCGCGCCTTTGGGGAAAGGCCGTCGAAGGGTTACGCCACACAGGAGGAACTCGTCGCACGCTATCGCCTTGAGGGGGGGGGGGAGCACATGGCTGCGCCGGAAGTCCTGCGTCGCATGGCCCTGTATAGCAGCAGACAAAACGGCGACGGGCTATGGGAACACAAGGCCGACCGTGGCGTGTATGCGAATTTCAAGCAGATCGCTGGGGTGCCGCTATGGGAGAAGGTCAAGGTGCCGACACTAGTGATCAGAGGCGGGGAGCACAGCCCGCGATTCACGCCCGAGGTGATGTCGGAGATTCGTGCCAGAGCGCCCCAGGTGCAGATGGCCGAGGTACCGGCTTCGGATCATCACATCACGCTGGATAACCCGCAGGGGTTTGTCGACGTTGTGCAGAAGTTTTTGCGTGGGTGAATTTCCGGAAGTCGTGAGGCAGGTCAAGAATTTGAACGTAAAGCTTTTGTAGCGAGCGCTGGCGCACCTGCAAACCCGCTGCAAGGCGGGCTGCAGGTGACTACCGCTGAATGGTTATTCTCAGGCGAGTGCTTTTTCGCGGGTACTGCTTTGTGTCTTGCTGGCGGGCGCTTTTTTTCCATCCATCGTTACCGCGTCCATCAGTTCGGCCACGTCCTTCAGTTTTTCGAGGCGTTGTACCAGCGTTATCGTCAGCGCAACGCGCTCGCGGCCGAGCGTGGCTTCAGCATTCAGGCGGAACTTGTCGACCACTTCATTGCCGGTAAGATGATATGCCGTTCCGAGCACCTGATTGTGCACAACGCCATTGCGCATTTTGATTACCAGTCGCGCTTCCTGATTGCCATCAGCGATGTGCGGACGGCGAAGTGCCACATCGTTGTTGCGGGAAACGGTTACCCGCTTCATGAATGTCTGCAAATCGCCTTTGGCCGCTCGCTTGTCAGTAAAGGTTTCGTAATCCACTTTACCGTCGATGATGGCTGCAGAAATGTTGTAAGCCAGCGTGAATTTACCTTCCAGTCCCTGGGTGACTGAATCTCGCAGCAAAGCGCCAGTACAGGGAATTCTGGGGCCGATGTGTTCGACACTTTCGATATCGTCAGCTTTCAGTTTTTTCTCTTTCAGCAGTGCCAGCAGGCCGGTGAGTGTCTGGTGATTACCACCGCAGCAGGGCCACGGCTTGATGCGCGTGCCTTCTTCTTCCAGGAAGTAGACCTTACCCAGAAACTGGGTGACCGCCGGAATATTGCATTTTGCGCCGCCGAAATTATCGGCATACCCCTGGCGTCCTTCGATTATGTCGGGGTCCGAGGTAAAGCCTTTGGCGGCCAGCTTGGCTGCGATAATGCCATTGCGTGCGACTTGCCCGGGATGAAAGGGCTTGGTCATGGTGCCGAAGTTGCGGCGCAGACCAGCGGCTTCAGAACCAGCGATACCCAATGCCATGCGGGTGCTTTGCACATCGAGCTTCAGCAATTTGCTGGCGGCAGCGGTAGCACCCATCGTGCCGTAAATGGCGGTGGGGTGCCAGTCGCGATCGGTATGTATATTAGCGCTCAGACGTGTGCCGATCTCGTAACCGATCACCCATGCCGTGATTACATCGCGCCCCGAAAGATGTAGCTCATCCGCCAGTGCCAGCACCGTCGGCGTGAGCACTGTTGCGGGATGGCCACCGACGCCACCGAGGTCATCAAAGTCTTCAGCGTGGCCTGCTGTACCGTTGGCGAATGCAGCGGCGGTGCTGGATGTGCGGATGTTCGTGGCGATAACACGTGCTTGCGGATTTCCACCTTGCTCGCGCGTGAATTCAAGAATGATTTTTCCGAGTTGCGTGTTGGTGCCGTAAGTGGCGGTGCCGATATAATCCAGAATGGATTTTTTGGCCTGCTCAATAGCCTTGGCTGGAATTTCTTCATACTTCGTGGCGACAATCCAACGTGCCAGAGTTTCGGTGGCTCCCATATTGACTCCTTTAATGTTTAATCAGTGGTTGATCATCGCGGCAACTGGAACATCGATTGCCTCTGTCAATGCTTAAGGCCTTTGCATCATGCCATACGATTTTTGCGCACGTCAACGACAACACAAGCAATCTTGTTGTGCAATGCAATGTAAATTAGTTTTTTAAAAACAATTAGTTACGTAATGTGGCCTGTGGCCAGTCCACAGCCTGATTTTGCGGTGAACTAACAGCGATAAATCGGCCAATTGAGGTGGCACCCACAGCCGAAAATTTTGATTGTTAAGCGCTTGCGGTGGCTACGATTTGCGTTCCTTGCGCACGAAGCCGCCGAGCCTTTCTTTCCACTCGTCGGAATGCATGCAACCAACCCACGCTTCAACGTCAAAGCGCAGTCCCGCTGTCATGCCAACTTCCATAGATTGATTGAGCGCGCGCTTTGCCTGAATTACGCCGATGGATGGATACGACGCGATCTTTTTCGCCATGGCCATCGCTTCATCCATGACTTTGTCCGCTGACACAATCTTGTTGACGAGGCCGAGTTCCTTGGCTTCTTTGGCATCCCAACGGCGGCCGGTGAAAATGAGCTCCTTCGCCAATTGATAACCCACCAGCTTCGGCAGCCGTTGGCAGGCACCGCCGCCGGGGAAAAAACCGTGCGTGCATTCGGGCAGGCCGAATATGGCGTTGTCGGCTGCGATGGAAATATCGCACTGGAGCACCATCTCAAAACCGCCCGCCATGCAATATCCCTTGATGGCGGCGATCACGGGTTTACTTACGCTGGACAATGCGCTGGTGGATTTTGAAGTCAGGTAATGTCTGTCGTAAACCATTTCTTCGGTAGAGCGGGTCGAGCGTTCCTTCAAATCTGCGCCTGTGCAGAAAGCTTTTTCCCCTGCGCCCGTGATGACGATCACCTTCACGTCTTTGCGCAGATCGAGTGCGGGGAACAATTCCAGCAGCTCCAGGCGCAATGCCCGATTGATAGAATTGAGCGCGGCAGGGCGGTTGAGCGTAATGACAGCGATACCGTCTTCAACGGTGAGTAGGTGCAATGCGGCAGTAGACATTTATGCAGTCC
This sequence comes from Betaproteobacteria bacterium, assembly GCA_947486575.1. GTDB lineage: Bacteria > Pseudomonadota > Gammaproteobacteria > Burkholderiales > SG8-41 > UBA5216. Next base: position 12,763 of record CANKUB010000051.1, read on the forward strand.
TCTATATTGGAAAATGAGCGATGGATGGGCGATGGGTGAGCGTGCGAGCACTATAATATATCAAGCTGCGCAGACCCGCGGTTCGCAGAGCGGGCCTTTGTGACGGAATACCTTGTTATCATTTGGACGCGTCGAATAGCGCAATCGTCATGGATATTCGATACTGATCTGAGGACGCATCATGTTGAAGATTACCGGTACACCAACACTGGTTTGTGGCGTTGCCTTGCTGATGGTCATGGGAATGCCGGCAATATCAATTGCCCAGCAGTCCTATCCCACCAAGCCAATTCGCTTTATCGTGCCTTACCCGCCTGGTGGTAGTACTGATCCGATGGCGCGTCTGGTGGGCAACAAATTGGCTGAGCGGTGGGGGCAGTCAGTCGTCATAGACAATCGGCCCGGAGCCAGTACGATCATAGGCACCGACGCGGTGGCCAAAGCGGCACCGGATGGTTACACGATACTCCTGGCATCCTCGGCGTTTGTGACGGGCCCCAGTATGTTTGCCCGCCTACCCTACAACGCCCTGCGGGATTTCACCGGCGTGGCCACCATCGCCAAATCGCGCTTTGTGCTGGTGGTGGGCCTGGCGGTGCCAGCAAGCAATTTGCAGGAATTCATAGCACTGGCGAAGTCAAAGCCCGGACAACTCAATTTTGCAACGTCGGGCGTCGGCGCCAATACCCATCTATCCGCTGAACTCTTCAACGGTATGGCGGGTACCAAGATGAACCATATTCCCTACAAGGGGTCTGGCGTATTGGTGACGGATTTGATCAGCGGCCGTGTGGAACTGTCGTTTCAGGTGCCGATCACAGTGATGAATTACATCACCAGCGGACGGCTCAAGGCCATTGCGATTACCGGTGATGGCCGGGCAGCGGCTTTGCCAGAAGTGCCCACGTTCAGCGAAGCGGGGTTACAGGGATTCAACCCGGCGGGATGGTTCGGCATAGTCGCACCAACTGCGTCGCCCAAATTCGTCATCAACAAAATGTCGAGCGAGGTGGCGAGCATTCTGGCGCTGCCGGACTCAAGGGATTACCTGATCAAGCAGGGATCAGAATCGTTCGTTTCAACACCCGAACAAGTGAATGCGTTAATCAAGTCCGATATCATCAAATACGCGAAGGTCATCAAGGATGCCAATATCAAGGTGCAACAATGAATTGGCGGTTTCAGTTTACTTGCTGTCCCACGGCGTTTCGGCCACCGCATTGCGTGCACTGATGCGACCGAACGCAAAGGCTTCGCCGATGTTGCCCGTGCCCTGATAGAGGTAGCTGTAAAGCGAGCCCATTTCACCGGCACTGTAGAGTCGCGGAATCGGTGAGTTGTCCGGACGCACGATCTGCGCCCGCTCGTTGCGGCGCGGCCCGCCTTGCGTGTTAAGCATGGAAGGCGACAGCTCGATAGCGTAGTACGGGCCATTGCCAAACGGCACCAGCATTTTTTTACGGCCAAAGTCAGGGTCTTTGCCATTCTCGCAAATACGGTTCCAGCTTTGAATGCTGGCTTCCAGTGCAGCGGGTTCCAGCCCGATAGTTTTCGCCAGATTCGCTAATGTGTCGCCGCGCTTGATCCAGCCGCGTTTCAGCTCTTTGCTATTGTCTGCGCTCCAGTCATAGCGCTCAATGATGCGGCCCCAACCACTGACGGGTTTCATGTCGTACAGTGGGCCGCAGTCGAATAACGCCTGATCAAATACCATGTGCATGGGGCAGGGAACCGGCATGGGACCCCACAGTCCGTTCTTTTTGATCTTGCCGTGTCGGGTTTTATATTTTTCGTCGGTGAAGCGATTGGCATCCGGACCAACCACGATCATGCCACCCGGTTGTTCGTGCCCGAAATGCAGCGGCGTCATTGAGAACGTCGTCTTGAATTCAGAAACTTTGAGCGCCATTGACGGGCCGGCATAATTATTCATGTGCCAAAGATCAGCGCCTACGGTCAGCGCCATATTGATGCCATCGCCGGTGTTATGAGGTGTGCCTGAGGTATAGCAGTAAGGCAGGCCCGGCAGATAGTTACGAATCATGTCCTGATTGTTTTCAAAGCCGCCGCAAGTCAGCAAAACGGCTTTACGCGCTTTCACGTAAATGGATTTGCCGTGATTTTCGGCCCGCACGCCGAGGATTTCCTTGGTAATGCCGTCCTGAATCAATTCGACACCAGGAGTTTCATAGAGAATTTCGACCGGACGCTTCTTGACAGAAGCTTCATAAAACTTCCAGGTATTCGAATAGCCCAGCACCGGGCCATCGTGGAATTTATGCGCACAATCGGCACCGGGCAATTCTGGAAACTCGATGCCTTCCGGCTGGTGCTGGTGCTCCTGCGGATCGCCACCGATGCTTTTAGCCCAGTCGTTATTGCCGCGCACTTCCGCAGCCCAGGCTCGCACCAGGGTTTGTGGCAGCGTGAAAGGGCCGCACAGGGCGTTGAGGTAGGTGGCTGCTTTGTCGGTGTCGTAAATTTGCAGGTAGCCCTGGCCGGCGATACGAGTATTGCCGCCTTCTTCGCCTTCGGGCGCCTTTTCCAGCATCAGCACTTTTGCGCCAAGATCACTGGCAGTAATGGCCGCAGCCGCACCCGCGCCACCGAAGCCGACAACGACCAAGTCTGCTTCTTTATCCCATTTTTTTGGTAGCCATGGCTGTTGCATGTTCACTATCTTTCCCTATTTTTTGAATGTGACAGAGCCGTTGATGTAGCCACCGCATAGCACATGCCGACATTCGCGAATTATCTCGATTTAGCCGGGAACAGAATGCAGACTGACTTTGGATCACCAAGCGCCGCCGCTCCAGCGGCAATCCGCATGCTGTTAGCAATATCCTGTGACGGAGGCTGCGTTACCCTTAAAAAACTGTTTAAAATCAATTACTTAAGTAAAATAGCGCAGTCACGAGAACGAGCTTAAAGTGTTCATAACACTACCGGATTACGCAGTGCCATCTATTGGCGTGGCTACTCCAAACGGGCTAAACGACTTTCCAGATTTCGCCAGTCTTGGCAATATGCTTGATCGGCGTTACGTTCTCAACGCTCCAGCCCTTCTTCTTGAGCCAATCCTCAAACTCTGTCACGGCGGGGCCATGGTATTCCGCAATCATGCGGCCATCGCCGAGCGCGTACACGCTGGTAACGGTGGACTTGGGATCAATCCGCCATTGGCTCGTGTCTTTCATTTCCGTGCTGAAGCGTTTTAAATCGTCCCAGCCTGGCGCCTTACCCACTGCAATCCAACGTCCCATGCTGTTTCCTCTTACTGGCTAACGAGTTTTTTCGGGGGAACAAAGGGATACGGAATTGCCGTGCCACCCCGTATCGGCAATACGATCGTCGCCTTGCCGGGGCAGGTCTCAGTGTCGTACTGAAGCCGCATGCCGACGTCGAGATCGATAAAGCCGAGCCCTTCCTCTTCATACTTTTTGGTCACTGATGCCCAGACCGTGATGGTGTCTCCGGGCACAATCATTGCGCGATGCTGAAAGCTTACTTTCCACGGCCATCCATCGGGCAGGCACATATCTTTCAGGTAACGCGGCAATATGCTTTGCTTCCACGAGCCCTGTCCTAAAATGTTCGGAAGACCTTCGTGGTAGATGGCAAAACTCTGGTCATAGTGAATTCGATGCCAGTTTTCTATTGCAGCGCTCCAGCGAAACAGATGTGTCGGTGTGAGCGGGCCGATGACGAGCGGTGGCATCTGCTGACCGACCGATACGTCGTCGAAATAAAGCTGCTTCTTATCCCTGAGTTCCTGCGCAGTTGTCATTGTGAATCCTCAGCGCCTGATACCAGATGCCCGCAAAATGCAGAGCACCTCGTCGTTCTGGTTGGTATAAATAGTTTCCATGGTAACGATCAGCATACGTGAGCCATCCTTACCGACACGCTCTTTGATATCCGCGTATTTTGCCTGCGAGAAAATGCGATCGCCGAGTTTGGGATATTGACGAAGCTCGATTTCGTTACCGGCATTGAGAATGCGCTTGAGGTGCGTTGGTACCGGCGGCAATCCACCACGGCCTTCGGCCCCTTTAACGCCACCGATGCCGTCGGAGTTCGGGTTTTGCTGAAATGCCAGCGTAACAGGGTCTTCAGTGCCGGGACGCTGACGCCGACCGATATAGGTGCAGTAGATCGGCGGCGTGATAATGTCACCAAACTTGGTGGTCTTGGCAAACGCGTCATCCCAGTAACGGGGATCGGGGTCCATGATGGCTTGCGTGAAAATCCTCAAGCCTTCGCGTTCGATGCCCCACTGGAAACTCGCTTCGATTTTTTCAGCTTTAACGCCAATGACCGCCTTGACTTCGGGGGTCAATGCACTTTCGCCGGTTGCAGGTGCTTGACTCATGCCGCAGCTTCTTCTTTTTTGGTCGCTATGCCTGCTGCACGCAGATCGTCGACTTTGGGGAAGAACGCTTCGTTCCAAGGCCAATTGCCATTCAGTTCAAAGATGGGCTGGCCTTTTTCGAGACGCTCCATGTAGGGACTTGTGATGGGCTCTGCCCAAGGTGAAATTCCACCTTCGTACAGTTTTGGCCCGTACATGAAATGCTTGGCCTGCTCCAGCGTTTCAACAAATGGTGCATTGGCGGAGAAGAGTTTTTCCTTCTGCATCGGCCGCGGACCCGCTCGTGAAACATGTCCCCAGACTTGACGCCCCAGAATACGCTCAAGCAACCACACGCATTCGATGAGTTTGTTCAAATCGACGCCGGTTTCGATGCCCATGCCTTCAAGCATGTGCATGAAGTCTTCTGTCGGCATCATGCCGGTGGCTTGTCCGGTGCCGCAATACGGGCAACCGCCAATGCCGCCGAGTGTGCCTTCCACGTGCAGCGTATCGCGTTCATCCAGAATCTTGATGGCGGCGTAGGTTGAGGTAATTGCCATGCCACGGGCGTTGTGCAAATGGGCGCGAAAATCGGTAACGTCCGGCCACATTCGCTTGACGCGGGTGAAAATTTCTTCGACCTTGGCCGGATGTACCCAGCCCATGGGATCGCCAACACCCACTTGCGTTACCTTGATGCCAGCGGCATCCCACAACTCGTGCTGCTTGGTGAGAAACTTCATCGTCACATCAACGGAAAAATCGCCGAGAAAGTTGGAGCCGAAGGTGGCATTGGTGCCAATACCGGCTTCGGTGGCGCCATTGGCCTTGGCGTCAGCGATGGTTTTTGTCCATCCAGCCATTTCCTGCATTTGCGATTTATTATAGTTACGGCGCGTGAACACATCGCACTGGTGGCAGCTGGTGCGCGGCAGGCCTTTGCCACGCGACAGCGTTAACGGTGGCGAAAACTCCCGTGCGCGCTCCATGCCGCGTGCGTTCGGGATCATCGCCAGATAATTTACGCCAGCCTTCGGTTTGAAATTGATCAGAACGTTTTCAATGTTCTTCATTTGTGGCGTGTACTTCGGGCTTACGAATGACCCTGCCACGATATTCTGCAATCCGGTCTCGGAGAGTGCATTGAGCAACTCGACCTTGTCCTCGAAAGGAATCGATGCACTTTCGATCTGCATGCCTTCCCGCATAACCTCTTCGGTAAAGACGATCTTCGGATATCCTTGAGCCATGAAAGTCTCCTTGATAGTAGATACAGCATCCGGCGTTTGCCGGTTGGCGCAAGTGTAATACCAGACGCTTTTCAAATGCAAGCGAACGCGCGCTTACGCAAAAGTTCGCATCACGGATACATTAAAGGCGCTAACCTTTTTGTTTGTAGCTATGATATCGTTCAGGAAATAACAATGGACGGCGACAGGCTGCATGACGGACTTCGCCGCACTTCATCATGCGGTCGGTGCCAGTTAGGTGTGGATGGGCCCGATTCCTTTAATGATGCAATTTCGACAGAACACGACCACCGTACGAGATTATGCTACCCGCGACGCTTGACGATGTGAAAGTGCTTGACTTGAGTCAAGGGCTTGCCGGCCCGATTTGCGCGAAGATTCTTGCGGATTTTGGAGCAGATGTAATCAAAGTGGAGCCTGTTGGCGGGGATTCTGGCCGCAAAATGGCTCCCCATTTTGGCAATGACCCTCATCCTGAAAAAAGCCTGGTTTTCCTGCTTGCCAATCTGAACAAGCGAGGTGTGAAGCTCAATCTGGATGACCCGGACGGGCAAGCATTGCTGCGTCAGATGGCGTGCACGACAGACATCATTGTTGAGAGTTTCAAACCGGGCTATCTGGCTTCCGTTGGTTTGGATTACGCCACGCTGGCGAAGGAAAATCCCCGGCTGATCATGATTTCAATTACGCCGTTTGGCCAGACCGGGCCGTACAGCTTGTATGAAAATGAGGAGATTGTTACCTACGCCTTGAGCGGTATCATGAGTATTAGCGGCCTGGCGGCACAAGAGCCGCTTAAACATGGCGGTATGCAATCGCAGTACGAAGGTGGGTTAAGCGGCTCGGTCGGCGCGCTGGCCGCATTGCATGCGAGAGATATGCTCGGCGAGGGGCAGCACGTCGATGTTTCGCTGCATGACGTGGTTGCCTCAACGCTGGTCATTCACCAGCCCATGTACGGCTGGACAGGTGCGGTGCAGGGACGGCGGCGGCCCAGTGGCAGCAGCTATGGCCAAGTGCAGCGTTGCAAGGATGGCTACTTTATTTGGCAAACCGGCGGTGGCGCAGAGTGGAGCGACATTACCGAGTTTTTTGGAATGGAAGCGCTGAAAGAGGAACGATTTGCCACTGTTGCTGGCCGCGCATTGCACGGCGAAGATATGGATCGCATCGTGCTGGAAGCGACCAAGGACCGAACGATGCAGGAGCTGTTTTTAACCGCGTCTGAAAAGTATCACATGCTGTTTGGCATCGTGCAGGAGCCCAAGGATCTGGCGCAGTGTCCGCATCTCGAAGCGCGCGAGTTTTTTCAGGAAGTGGATCACCCGGTGATGGGCAAAATCAAGGTACCGTTCCGGCTTTGGAGCATGCCGGAATGTCCAGCTGTATACCGTATGCCTGCGCCACTGCTGGGTCAACACAACACGGAAGTATTTGGCGGTCTGTTGGGGCTCGATGCCAGCCGCCTGGCTGCGTTATCAGCGCGCGGCGTAATCTAATCAATGTCAACGTTATATGCGGCCATTAACACCAGGAATGTACGGCGTGGAGTTCGATAAATGATACGCATGGGCAAAAAGCCGCTGGAAGGCATCCGCGTCATCGACAGCAGTTACGTGTTCGCGGGGCCTTACGCGACGGGACTGCTGGGCGATTTGGGCGCAGAAGTGATCAAGGTCGAAGGCCCGCTGCGGCCTGACTTTACACGCGGCGGAGCGTTTTCAGGCATGTTGCCTGAAAACGAGATGGGAGCGGACCCGTGGAACCGCATGAGTAGCTACAACCTGGTTAATCGCGGCAAAAAGTCCGTAGTGTTAGACCTCACACGCAAAGAAGGGCGCGACGTGCTGGTTGACCTGATCAAGGTCAGTGACATCATCGTCGAGAACTTTACGCCGCGCGTGATGCGCGGATGGGGGCTGGACTACCCCAACATGAAGAAAATCAACCCAGGCATCATCATGGTGTCGAATACAGGTTACGGGCGCGGCGGCCCTTATTCCGCGTATCCCGCCCAAGCTACGACCCAGGAAGCAACTCACGGCCACGCAGCGGTAACAGGATACGCGGGCGGTGAGCCATCCAAGGCTGGGCAATCCTATGTCGATTTTCTGGCAGCATGGACCATTGCTACAGCGGCTATGCTGGGTCTTCGCTATCGCCGCCGGTTTGGGCATGGCTTGTGGGCCGACATCGGCATGTATCAATTGGGGTGCTACAACGTAAGCGAGTATGTACTTGATTCTATTGCAAATAATATACCGGGCGAACGTATCGGCAATCGCCACCGGCAATTTGCGCCGCAAGGTGTTTATCGCTGCGCCGGAACCGATGCGTGGTGCGCGCTGAGTGTGCGTGATGATCACGATTGGACGGCGCTATGCAAGGTCATCGGGCACGCGGAATTCGCCATCGATCAGCGATTCTCGACTGAGACCGCGCGGCGCGCGAACCACGACGTGATCGACGCGATGATTACGCGCTGGACGTCAACGTTGCCCAAAATTGAGGCAATGGAACGCTTGCAGGCAGCGGGTGTGGCGGCAGGCGCAGTGCTCGATGGACGAGATCTCAACTTTGATCCACAGATCAAGGCACGCGGTTTGGTGGAGATGGTGGAATATCCCAAAGAAAGAGGGATGGGCGCGCGTCGGCCACTAATCGGACGGCCGTGGAAATTCAGTGCCATGCCGTTGTCGATCAATGGGCCTGCACCGGCTTACGGACAGCACAATGGCGAGGTTTTGCGCGAAATTCTGGGGTATGATGAAACGCGTTGTTGTGCGCTGGCAGAGGCGGGTATAGTCGTGGATAAGCCGGTAAAACCCCGTGAAGTGCCGAACATGACTATGGATAAGCGGGTTGAAATTGGACGCCTTGCTTATTGGGATCCCGATTACAAAACTAAGTTAGGTATTGTGTGAACGCTGCATAACGTATTTGAGTGTTGGATCGCAGAAAGGAAAACCATGGATTTTGCCTACACAGCAGAGCAGGAAGCGCTAAGGCGCGAAGTTCGCCAGTTCATTAAGGACAACGTCACCCCGGAAGTCGCCGATGAGACGAATCCGGAGACGGCCAGTGAGCGGCCACGCGGCACGGGGCCGGCAGCCGCTGCGCTCTATAAGAGAATTTATGAGCGCGGCTGGCTGGGTATTACTTATCCCAAGGCGTACGGCGGGCAGGGCGGTGACCGCCTCACGCAGTACATCGTCGAAGAAGAATTCACGCGCGCCGGCATCAACATCACCTTGGGCGGCAGCGGCGCACCAGCGATTATGGCGGCAGGCACGGAGGAGCAAAAACAGTTTTATATTCCTCGTCTCATCAAGCGCGAGGTTTCCTTCTGTCTCGGCTTCACCGAGCCGCATGCAGGTGCCGACCTGGCGAATCTGCGCTGCAGCGCAGTTCGTGATGGCGACGACTATGTGATCAACGGCCAGAAGATGTACACCAGTGCCGCACACATGTCGACTCACATTTATCTGATGGCTCGCACCGATCGCAATGCTGCCAAGCATGATGGCATTTCTATTTTTCTGTTTCCGATGGACACGCCGGGCATTACCGTGCGTCCGCTGTGGACCATTCAGAATAATCCCACGGCGCCTGCCGGTACGACGTATGGGAACTCGCGTACCAACGAAACGTTCTTTGACGACGTACGCATCCATAAATCGTGTCTGCTCGGCGAGGAGAATAAGGGCTGGCGCGTCGGTTCCATGGGATTGAATCTGGATCGCGTGGGCGCTGCACGCTATCTGATTTCTGTGCGCCGCGATGAGGATATTGTCAACTGGGTCAAGCGCAACAAATTCGACGGTTTTGCACCGGGGCAAAATCCGGCGATCCGCGACAAGATTGCCGAGATGTGGATCGAAGCGCAGGTATGCAGGCTGATGACCATGCGCAGCATGTCCATTGTGGAGCGTGGTGGCAAATTCACGTATGAGGGTTCTGCCGAGAAGGTTTGGGCGCCAGAGCATGGCGTTCGCATCTCGGAAGCAATTACCCAAATGCTGGGGCCGTACGGCAGCCTGCTACGAACCTCGCCGCATGCGATTGAAGACGGTGTATTTGCGCACAATGTCATGGGATCTTTTCAGTCCGGCATCAACCATGGCAGCGTGCAGGTGATGCGTGATCAAGTAGCGCGCCGCGGGCTCGAATTGCCGTCGTCGCGCAGACCCAAAAAAGTGGAGGCTAAGTAAATGGACGTACTGCTGAATGATGATGAGACTTTAATTGTAGACAGTGCCCGTGAGTTTTTGACGGGTGAGTGTCCGGTCAAACTGGTGCGGGCGATGGAAGCCGATGCGCTGGGCTATTCCAAGGAACTGTGGGCGAAGGTCGCTGAGCTTGGCTGGCAGGGTATGTGCATGCCGGAAAAGGTTGGCGGCTCGAACATGCCTCTGGTGTATCTCGGTCTGGTGCTGCGTGAGGCCGGGCGTGCGCTGGCGCCCCTGCCGCTACATTGCACTGCGGTGGCTTCGTTAGCAATAGCGCGCGACGGTTCGGAAGCGCAACAGGAAAAGTATCTACCTGATGTGGTGGCCGGCAAGTCAGTGATGACCTGGGCCTTTACCGAGAGCGATCCGCGCTTTATCCCGGAAGCCGTGCAGATGAGTGCGAAGGCACAGGGCGACAATTTTGTGCTTGACGGTGTAAAGCTCTTTGTCGACAATTTCCCCGGTGCGGATCACTGCGTTGTGGTTGCTAGAACCACAGCAGGATCAAAGGGTGCACAAGGCCTGACGTTATTTATTGTTGATGCAAAGTCCCAAGGCCTTAGTCAGGTGCCGCTTATCACCTTGGCAAAAGATAAACAAAGCGAAGTGACATTCAAGGGCGTGATTGTACCGAAAGCGAATGTCATCGGCAGCGTAGGCGAAGCATGGCCCATTGTTGAACGCATGCTAGACCGCGGCACTGCGTTGTTATGTGCGCAGATGGTGGGCGCGGCGCGCAAAGACATCGAAATGGCCATCGAATACGCCAAATTCCGTACCGCGTTCGGCCAGCCTATCGGCTCTTTTCAGTCCGTGCAGCACACCTGTGCCGACATGCAGATATGGGTTGATGGCGGCGAAATGCTGACGTTTGAAGCCTTGTGGAAAATCGATCAGGGCTTGCCTGCCTCGGTGGAAGTGTCGCAAGCCAAAGCTTTCTGTAACGAGAAGTGCGAGGCTGCGGTGCGTAATTCACAGAGCATCCACGGTGGTATCGGCTTCATGATGGAATTCGATCTGCAACTGTGGTTCCGGCGTGTTTCCGCCTGGACCATGCGCATGGGCACGTCGTTTGAGCATCGTGCGCGTATCGCGCATGCACTGATCGATATCCCGGGCGAGGTCACGCTCGGTCGGCCGCTGCCCACTGCCTAGGCAACGCAAATCCATAGTTCCATCACTGACTAATATAGAGGAGAAATAAATAATGGCGAAATGTCCAGTATGCCAAGGCGCAGTCGATGAAGCTGCTGCCAAGGCGCAAACGGGTATGACTCCCGGCGGTGCAAAAGAAGTTGATCCTACGATGGGAACACGGCAGTTTCACGATGGCACGTGGTATTACTTTGATTCACTGGATTGCCGCAACAAGTTCACGCGCAATCCTGATGGCTACTTGCAAGGATCGGCGTAGTAGTAGTAGTAGTAGTAGTAGTAGTAGTAGTAGTAGTAGTAGTAGTAGTAGTAGTAGTAGTAGTAGTAGTAGTAGTAGTAGTACGAGCGTTGTGAATTACATTCAGCCAGTGCGGTAGCCGATTACCCATTTGGGTTTGCCGCAGTGGTGGATGTATTCAGGGCTGGTGTGCAATGCGCAATTTCAGCCTGAATTTTTCTGCATGGAACGACCGTAAATTAATTCAATAAAATCAATGGGTTATAGTTTGTAGTTTGATAGCGTATGTGAAGACGCCTAGCCGACGGATGCTGTTGCGTAACTGGGGTTTGCGTTTGGCGTTGATACCTTTGTCTCGCAACCAATATCGTGACCGAACCATTGCTTTAGTGCGGCATTAACTGTCTCTTCCCCTTCAAGCTGCACCCAGTGCCCGCTATCAGCAACGATGCGGCATTCACGCTGGGATGATGCGCTTGTCAATTTGTCTCTTGCCAATTGCGGAGTGCAGATGACATCGTGCTCGCCGTACATGAACAGCACAGGGTTGGCATACGGCTTGAGAATCTCACTGAGTGGAACGCCGTGCGCCATGCCACGGCCGCGAAAGCGTGTCGCCTTGACCGCATCAGCATAGGCGCGAAACGCCAGCGCATCGACGTTTCGCTCAGCGTACATCATATGCGTGAGCAGGTTGTTGCGAAGTGCAGCGTTCTGCTCGTCTGCTGGGGCATTTTTCCACCGCATCATTTCACCTTTGCGCCGTGATGGCGTATCGCTGCCGGGGCTGCCCAAGAGTGCCAGTCGGCGCACGGCACCGCGTTGTGCAGCTACATATGCCGATACAATACCGCCAAACGAAAATCCTGCTAAATCAATGCTGCGGCTGCTACCGAATAATTTATCCACTGCAGCAATGACGACATCCACCATGGTTTGTATGCCCGCACCGTCGGGCGCATCATCCGAATCACCGGCACCGGGCAAGTCTGGCACGAATAAGCGGTGGTCGCGCGCCAGCAACTCGATATTGCGTATCCAGTGCAGCCAGCTTCCATGGCCGCCGTGGATGAGCACCAGCGGCACAGCGGCATCGGCTTTGCCAAACACGCGCCATCGCATTGTTCGGCCTTCCGAAAAAGCGACTGAATGATGCTCGGCCTCGGCGTCCAAGCGCGCAATGTATTGATTCGCTTGCAGAATGTCCATGTGGATTTGAGTCGCAAAAATACTGTGCAATCAAGTCTAGCAGGGTGTTTAGGCGCGAACAATGTTGGGAATGCTGGTGTCGCGATAATACGCAGACTCTGGTTTGTGTTGTCCGTCATGTGGTGCTGTTGATTGACATTGCGCTACGCTTTCCCCATTATCTGTCTGACTCGCATGCGCTGAATTGCGCTTAGCAAGAAGGCGAATGGTTTTTAATATCGCCCACCGCACTTCGACCTACCAGTCGCACCAGTCACACGATAGCGCGCCACATTGAAGGAGGATGGATGGGGGCTTATCTGATCAGGCGGACATTACTGTTCTTCGTGACAGTGCTGGGCGTATCGATCATTATTTTCTCACTGATGCGGGTGGTGCCTGGCAACATCGCAGATATTCTGTTCGAGTCGTCGGGCTACATCGATCAGGTGCAGAAGGCGAAGATCGAGGCCGAACTCGGCCTGGACAAACCGCTCGTACAACAATATTTCGGCTGGATCGGCGGCCTGGTCAAAGGGGATTTCGGTTTCTCCTACATGAGCGAGCGCCCGGCCATTTCGGAGATTCTGCCGCGCCTGCCGGTCACGCTCAAGCTCGGCGCGCTGACGTTATTTTTTACGATTGCGTTTGGCATTCCGCTGGGTGTGTGGAGCGCCGTCAAGCAGAATGGGCTGGTTGACAACACGCTGCGGGTAATCACGCTGAGTGCTTTGTCGCTACCTTCGTTCTGGTGTGGCTTGCTGGTGCTGATGTTCTCGGTGCATGTGTTCGGCATGATACCGATCTATTCGAACGAACCGCGCGGGCTGTGGCATGAATTGGCGTTGCTGAGTATTCCTGCGCTGGTGGTCGGCTTTCGCAGTTCTGCACTCATCGTCCGGCTGACGCGTTCTTCCATGCTGGAGGTGCTGCGGCAGGATTACATCCGCACGGCGCGCGCGAAGGGCGCCTCCGAAAAGACCATAAATTATCATCATGCGCTTAAGAACGCCGTGTTGCCGATCATCACCCTGTTGGGTATCGAGGCATCCCATTTGCTCGGTGGTCTGGTGGTGATTGAAACGGTGTTCAACATTCCCGGCCTCGGACGCTATCTGGTAGAAGCGATCCGCTGGCGCGATTATCCAATTGTGCAAAATCTGGTGCTGTTCAGCGCGTTCGCCGTGGTCATCACCAATTTTATCGTTGATATGCTGTACGCCGTGATCGACCCGCGTATCAAGTATTCAGATTGAACTGCAAGCTGCCCGGAGACTGAAATGAGTCCACCTCCAAGCGATAACGCCGCCGGTGTCATCACAGCTAAGGATGAGTTCGGTACGGCAATCTCAGCAGGCAGTTTTGATACAGAGCTGGCGAAGGCCGGGGCCAACGTCAAGTCACGTTGGGGCATGGGATTATTTCTGGCCAGGCGCTATCCGCTGGGCTGTGTCGGACTCGCCATCGTGCTCACATTTATTTTTGTCGCCCTGCTCGCGCCGTATATTACTGCACATGATCCGCTTTCGACCAATCCCTCGATTTCACTTGCCAAGCCGTCGGCTGTGTATCCCATGGGCACGGACTTTATGGGTCGTGATCTGTTCAGCCGCGTCGTTTACGGCGCACGCACGTCGCTTGCAGTTGCGTTCGGCGCGACGATCCTCGGCGTGTTCTTTGGCGTGTTGATTGGCCTTGCGTCCGGCTATCTCGGCGGATGGGTTGACCTCACCACGCAGCGGGTGATCGACATGCTGCAGGCGCTGCCCACCTTGATACTCGCCATGGCCATGGCGGCGGCGTTAGGGCCATCCCTGATGAACACCATCATTGCCATTGCGATTCCCAAGTTACCGAGTATTGCGCGGGTGATCCGGGCCAGCACACTGTCGTTGCGCGAGATGCCGTTTGTGGAAGCCGCGCGCGCGATGGGCATGAGCGAGATGCGCATTGCCTTGCGCCATATTCTGCCCAACACGCTGGCGCCGCTGATCGTGCTGGCGACGGCCGGGCTGGGCAGCGCCATTCTTGTCGAGGCGTCACTATCGTTCCTGGGACTGGGTGTGCCGGAGCCGCACCCGTCGTGGGGCCGTATGCTTTCGGAGTCTGCGGCGGAGTATGTGCGCACGGCACCCTGGTTGGTGATTTTCCCGGGGCTTGCCATCACGTGCGCGGTTTTCGGCACCAATCTGCTGGGGGATGCCCTGCGCGACCTTCTCGATCCACGCCAGCGTACGTCGAACTGAGCATGAATACCGTTCTGGAGAATCAGAGCGCCACCACGTCAGCAGCGGCGAAGACCGTACTGGAAGTAGAGGGGCTCAAAACCTATTTCTTCGTCCGGCAAGGTGTGGTCAAAGCGGTGGACGATATTTCGTTTTCGCTCAAGGCCGGCGAAAAGCTGGCCATTGTCGGTGAATCGGGCTGCGGCAAAAGCATGACGGCATTGTCTATTTTGCGGCTGGTGCCTGATCCGCCAGGGCGCATTGTCGCAGGCAGTATCCGGCTCGATGGTCGTGATCTTCTCAAGCTGTCCGATGCAGAGATGCGCCGCGTGCGCGGCAACCAAATCTCCATGATCTTTCAGGAGCCTATGACATCGCTCAACCCGGTGTGGTCGATCGGCATTCAGATCAGCGAAGCCATTATGCTTCATCAGGATGTGTCGCGGCACGAGGCCTTTGACAAGGCGGTAGAGATGCTCAAGCTGGTAAAGATTCCCGAGCCGGCGCGGCGCGCGCGCGAATATCCCCACCAGCTTTCCGGTGGCATGCGGCAGCGCGCGATGACCGCGATGGCCCTGGCCTGCAATCCGCATGTGTTGCTGGCGGACGAGCCGACCACAGCGCTGGACGTTACGATTCAGGCGCAGATACTCGATCTTATCCTGGAGCTGCAAGAGCGCATGGGCACAGCAGTCGTGTTGATCACGCACGATCTGGGCGTGGTGGCGGAGACCGCGCAACGGGTTATTGTGATGTATGGCGGCAAGAAGGTCGAGGAAGCCACCGTAGAAGAAATCTTCGAGACGCCGCTGCATCCCTATACGCAGGGTCTGCTGGCTGCGGTGCCACACTTGGCTGCGATGTCAGGGCTGGATGCGACTTTGCCCACGCGCACCCGCTTGAAGGAAATCCCGGGCATCGTGCCTGCCTTGGTAAATCTGCCCAAAGGTTGCACCTTCGCGCCGCGATGTGCGCATGCGAGCGACGTGTGCTGCAATGAATTCCCACCCTATGAAATGAAGCGCCCCGGCCATGGCGTCGCGTGCTGGCACGCGGACAAGCTCCAGGGAGATCAGCATGCCTGATGGCAACACGGCAGCACCCGCCAGCGTTCCCGTGCTGGATGTGCGCGATCTGAAGAAACATTTCCCGGTTCGCAAAGGTTTACTGCGCAAGACCACCGGCCATGTGTATGCGGTTGACGGCGTGAGCTTTTCCATTGAGCGTGGGCAAACGCTGGGGTTGGTGGGCGAAAGCGGCTGCGGAAAATCAACGGTCGCGCGGGCGGTAATCCGCCTTATCGAACCGACGTCAGGCGAGGTGCGCATACTCGGGCGCGATATATTATCGTTGAGCAAAGACGAGATGCGCGCGAGCCGCCGTCAGGCTCAGATCATTTTTCAGGATCCGTTTTCATCACTCAATCCGCGTATGTCCGCTGGCGAAATCGTTGGTGAGCCGCTGCTCGTTCACAATATCGGCAATAGCCGCGAGCGTGCAGAAAGAGTCGCTGCATTGTTCGACCGCGTTGGCCTGCGCGCCTCGCAAATGAACAGCCTGCCGCACCAGTTCTCAGGTGGCCAACGACAGCGCATCGGCATCGCGCGTGCGCTGGCGCTTGATCCGCAACTCATTATCGGTGATGAGCCGGTGTCGGCGCTGGATGTCTCGATTCAGGCGCAGGTGATTAATCTTCTGATGGATTTGCAGGAAGAAAAAAATCTATCGTACCTGTTCATCGCACACGATTTGGCCGTGGTCGAGCACATCAGCCATCGCGTGGCTGTGATGTATCTGGGGCGCATCGTCGAACACGCTGGAAAGCGCGCGCTGTTTTCGAATCCGCAGCATCCGTATACCGAAGCACTGCTGGCGGCGGTGCCGATTCCTAATCCTAGAATCAAACGCCAGAAGCGGCTGGTGCAAGGCGATGTGCCCAGCCCGATCAACCCGCCGCCGGGTTGTCATTTTCATACCCGCTGTCCGTATGTTACGGAGCAGTGCAGGATTGAGGTTCCGCCGCTGATTGAAGTGGCACCCGATCATTGGGCGGCGTGTCATCTGCGTCAACCTGCGGCTGTGGCTGTTGCGTAACCGGTAGCCCAAGCCTGCTGTGAGGTGACGACCACTGACCAGCACGATGTGCCTGTTATGGCTTAACTGAAAAATTTTGGCCAAGGAGGTTATTAAATAAAATCAATAGCTTACGAATATTGTCGCCAATACTTTCGAACTTGAGAGTGCGGAGTTTACCCCGGGCGAGATCTTATGTGGCCAAGCGGAACATCTCCATGGTCGCGTGATCTTGCCTTTCGAAGATGAATTTCTCGATGAAATCGCTTTGGGGGTTATTCAAGAGAAATTCGGGCAAGGTTTGGCG